>CAMORK010000018.1 GCA_946623755.1 uncultured Butyrivibrio sp.
AAGCTGATCCGGTGGTCTGGTTAGTTATGAACGGGGTAGCAAAAAGCGCTTACGATAGGTATCAATAATACAATATTACAGGAGTTCCAACATCTACCACATCCCATAAAACTTCTACGGAATCATACGGACAATTTATGCATCCGTGAGATCCGTCAGATTTGTAGATTTCATCTCCAAATTTGCTTCTCCAGTTAGCATCATGGATTCCAACTCCCTTGTTGACTCCAAGCCAATAATTTACGTAGGAAACATAGTCTACACCATGAAGATAAGTGTGATATCTTTTGTTGTAAACAGGATAGATTCCTGTAGGCGTCCCTCTCGAACGGTTTACATTTCCCGTTACAACAGGCATATCCATATTGAGTACGCCATCAACGTAGTAGTACAGCATCTGCTTGCCCATATCAACTTCAATATAGGTCTTGCCAAGCTTCTCATTTGCATCATAGATTACTGCGCTGTCAGAAAGCTGTAGCTCTCTTTCCTCCGGTGCACCACCTGCTCCGGATATCATCCTGTCTTTCAGGTGATCAAACTCAGATCTGATGTCGAAGATTGAGCCGTCACCCCTGCTGGTGGAATTCAGGATTATTGTGTTGCTTACACCCTTTCTGTACTCATCCATCATCCAGGATGTATCATGGGATTCGGCAAGATTCTGAAAGAAAGCATACATTTTGCTCTCTGATACGATTGGATTGTAATCGGCATCCGTAACAATGCCTTCTACCACCTTAATGTCTTCTTTCTCAGGAAGGCCCTTTTCCTCACCTGCGATGATGAATCGCCCCAGTCCGGGATTATTCTTACTTGTCTTTTCTTCAAGGGCCGCGTCATATTCCCTCTGAGTCAGGATAAAGCTGCTTGCCTTATCCTTATCAAGAGCTATTTTTGCCCCGCCAAGATCATAGGTCACATTACAATTCTGAATGGCATCAAGCTTGTTAAAAACATTAACCTTATCCTGATCCGAACCTCTTACATCCAGCTGCGTGTAGCAGTCATCACACTTTGTAAGGTCCAGAACGCTCTGCCTTTTCAGCATTGAATCGTAAACCTTATCAATTACCTTTTCCTTCTCAGGCAATGTGACATATGCATTCTCAAGTACATATCCGTCACCGGTTTTTGCAATCGAACACTTAAGATCAGATGGATCTATGAATACCTCCCAATCAGAGATCATCTCTGCCACCTTATCTCTGCTCAGAGTCACATCCGGTTCATATTCACAGCTCAGATTTTTAAATGCATAAATTCCCCATTTTAACGGGTCAGTGTTTCTAAATACCTCAGTAAGGGCAACTGTATAATCCATGGAAAGATCCGTATCGGCAGAGCTTACAAAGAGCCTTGCACCACTCCTGTCCATAATGGCGATGCCATCGTAAGGAGAGTTCTCCAAAAGCTCTTTGTTAACCTCACTTACTGATTTACCGGTACAGTAAATACCATTTATCCAGGTAAAACACGGGAATCCTCCCCTGTAATACAGCCCCAGTGCAAAATATAGTGCAGTCATGAGAGCGATAATTATCACGACAGCTGCCAGGGCTCCCTTCAATACCTTTTTCATATTCTCCTCAGTTCAAAGCTTACTTCTTGTTTTTAAGATCCTTCTCATCAAAAACCTCACTGATGGAAGCTCCCGGAGGCACCATAGGAAATACTTTGTCATCTTCTTCTATGATGCAGTCAATAAGAACCGGTTTGCCCATCTTAAGAGCCTTTTTAAGAGCTGGAGCCACTTCACTCTTTTTGGTTACTCTGATGGCTTCGCAGCCAAGTCCCTCAGCGACCTTGCAGTAATCGACCTTATCTTCAAATATAGTCTGTGAGTAATGCTGCTGATAGAAAAGAGTCTGCCACTGCCTTACCATTCCCAGAACATGGTTATTTATTACAACTTCAATGATAGGAAGGTTGTATCTTGAAGCAGTTGCCATTTCATTCATGTTCATTCTAAAGCATCCATCACCTGCGATGTTGATGCACACCTTATCGGGGTTACCCACCTTGGCACCGATACACGCTCCAAGTCCGTAGCCCATTGTTCCAAGACCACCGGATGTCAGGAAAGTCCTTGGTTTTCTGTATTTATAATACTGAGCAGCCCACATTTGATGCTGTCCGACATCTGTAGTGATGATCGCATCACCCTTAGTGAGCTTGTCAATCTCCTCGATGATGTATGGACATGTGAGCTTATCTGTATCGTAGCCCAGAGGGAACTTCTTTTTATAGTCGGCTATCTTTTTGAGCCACTCGCTGTGATCAAGCTGTTCGAGTTTCTCATTGACAGCAGAAAGAACTCTCTTGAGGTCGCCTACGATAGCAAAATCAACTCTCACATTCTTGTTGATCTCAGCAGCGTCAACATCGATCTGCAATATCTTGGCTTTAGAAGCAAATGTCTTGGCATTGCCTGTAACACGGTCTGAGAACCTGGCTCCCAGGGTGATGAGCAGGTCACACTCGCTTACCCCAAGGTTTGATGCTTTGGTTCCGTGCATTCCGATCATGCCTGTATAGAGCTTGTCAGTACCGTCGAAAGCTCCCTTACCCATCAGAGTATCACATACAGGAGCGTCTACCTTTTTTGCGAATTCCTTAAGTTCTTCAGAAGCCTCAGAGATTATAGCTCCTCCACCAACATAGATAAACGGACGCTTTGAGGCCTTTATCATCTTAACAGCCTGATTGATATCGTCTGTGTGATATTTCTTGACCGGCTCCTCTTCAGATATGGTCACAGGTCTGAAATCACAGGTCTTGGCTGTAACGTCCTTGGTAATATCAACAATAACAGGTCCGGGACGTCCGCTCTTTGCAATCTTAAAGGCCTTTCTGATAGTGTCAGCAAGATTCTTAACATCCTTTACGATATAGCCATGCTTGGTGATAGGCATTGTGATTCCGGCGATATCCACTTCCTGGAACGTATCTTTTCCAAGAAGAGGAAGATTTACGTTGCAGGTAATAGCCACCATGGGAACAGAATCCATATAGGCTGTCGCAATTCCTGTAACAAGGTTTGTCGAGCCCGGTCCGCTGGTTGCAAAGCACACACCAACCTTGCCTGTAGATCTTGCATAACCGTCTGCTGCATGGGCTGCACCCTGCTCATGACTGGTCAGTATGTGAAGGAAGTTATCACTCTGCTTGTAGAGTTCATCGTAAATGTTAAGGATTGTTCCTCCCGGGTATCCGAAGATTGTATCTACCCCCTGTTCCTTCAGGCACTCAAGAACAATCTGTGATCCTGTAAGTTGCATTTCAATACTCCTTTGGCTTCTATATTATTCGCCCGAAACTATTCAGGCTCTTGGTATCTCTAAAACAGCTCCTCTGTTTCCGCTGGTTACAAGCTCTCTGTATCTTGCAAGATAACCTGTTGTAACCTTAGGCTCTCTTGGCTGCCATTTCTCTCTTCTCTTTGCAAGCTCTTCATCTGAAACTTTAACATTGAGAGCATTGTTAGGAATATCAATTGAAATGATATCACCCTCCTCGATAAGAGCAATAGGTCCGCCTACAGCCGCCTCGGGAGAAACATGTCCGATTGAAGCTCCGCGGCTTGCACCTGAAAATCTTCCGTCTGTAATAAGAGCAACTGATGAACCAAGTCCGCGACCGGCAATAGCCGATGTAGGATTGAGCATCTCTCTCATTCCGGGGCCTCCCTTAGGTCCCTCATATCTGATAACAACAACATCACCTGCAACTATCTTGCCGCCAAGGATTGCCTCTATAGCATCCTCCTCGCAGTCAAATACTCTTGCAGGTCCTTCATGAACCATCATCTCAGGAACAACCGCACTCTTTTTAACGATACCTGTATCTGGAGCAATATTGCCCTTAAGAACCGCAATTCCACCTGACTGCATATAAGGATTCTCAATAGGTCTGATTACTTCAGGGTTCTTGTTATAAACACCTTCAAGATTTTCTTTTATTGTCTTTCCTGTTGCTGTGATAAGATCAGTATTTATAAGGTTCTTCTTTACAAGCTCTGACATAACGGCAAGTACTCCGCCGGCTTCGTTGAGGTCTTCCATGTATGTGGGGCCGGCCGGTGCAAGGTGGCAGAGATTTGGAGTCCTTCCTGATACTTCGTTGGCGATCTCCATATTGATTTCAACTCCGGCCTCATGAGCAATAGCCGGAAGATGAAGCATAGTATTTGTTGAACATCCAAGAGCCATGTCCATTGCCATGGCATTCATAAATGCCTCTTTTGTCATGATATCTCTTGGGCGGATATTCTTCTCAACGAGGTTCATTACAGCATATCCGGCTTTCTTGGCAAGTCTTATACGAGCAGAATAAACAGCCGGAATTGTTCCGTTGCCCGGAAGTCCCATGCCGATTGCTTCTGTAAGGCAGTTCATGGAATTGGCAGTGTACATACCGGAGCAAGATCCGCATGTAGGACATGCCTTTTCTTCAAGTTCGCAGAGCTGCTCGTCTGTCATCTTGCCTGCCGATACAGATCCAACCGCCTCAAACATTGATGAAAGTGAAGTCTTATGTCCCTCAAATCTTCCGGCCATCATAGGTCCGCCTGAAACAAATACAGTAGGAATATTAACTCTGGCAGCAGCCATAAGAAGTCCGGGAACATTCTTGTCACAGTTTGGAATACATACCATACCGTCAAAGGCATGAGCCCTGGCAAGACACTCTGTACTGTCTGCAATAAGGTCTCTTGTTACAAGTGAGTACTTCATTCCGATGTGTCCCATAGCGATACCGTCACAAACAGCGATGGCAGGAACTACTACAGGCATTCCGCCCGCTTCAGCTACAGCCAGCTTAACAGCTTCTGTGATCTTATCCAGGTTCATGTGTCCGGGAACGATCTCATTGTAGGAACTTACAATACCGATAAGAGGCTTGTTTCTCTCTTCTTCTGTAAAACCAAGTGCATTGAACAAGCTTCTGTGTGGAGCCTGCTGAAGCCCTTTCATAACTCTGTCGCTATTCATTGCCATAATTCTTTCTCCTCCTGCTTACTTGATATATAAAATAAAGTTTTCATTTTCATATTTTTTGCGCATTGTATTTATGTAGTCCCAGTCAATTGTCTCGTAGGTCTGATAGAATTTCCAGAAATCAGGGCCACTGTAGCCGGGCTCTAAAAGATTTTTATCTATAATAACACAATCTGCGCCGTTTACATCAGTCTTTTCACAATCAATATCCCAGCCAAACTTAAGAAGATACTGCTGATCGCAGTCCAGAACAGCAATATTCCTTCGTCTGGTGACATCGGCTATATAAAGCGTATTGTACACATCATTTTCTCTGGTGCCAAGCTGACAGCTGTAATCATAGCTGCTCGCCCTGACTATGAACAGTACAATACAGAATATCAGCGGCAAATAGATGCCCTTTCCGTTGTACCACTTCTCGCCTTTTACAGTCGTCTCACTCTCTTTGTGAGCAACATTCTCCACATTACTTCCGGCTTTTTTTCTCATCATGTCGTTATAAATCCTTATAGTGACATTGATAAATCTTTCAAAGCATGCACAGAAACAGACCGTAAGGATAAATGCTTCGTAACTGAATACCCTGAGGTAAGGAAGCTTTTTTTGAACAACAAGCATCAGTCCCGTCACAATAACATTTGAAATGATCATTACGTTTATGATGGTTCTGCTGTAGCCAAAGTGTCTGATGCACTCGTATCCTGCAACAGCCATACCGGCAAGAACCACCACCGGGATGATATACATAAAGCCGGGGATCATGTAGTTGTAAAGCCTTAGTACCCATCCGATAAACTCTGCTCTGAAATCCTCAGAAGAAAGACTCTGGATATATGGCTGAGAGAGCATGTAATCCATTCCCCTAAGAAGCGAACCCACAGGAGCTCTAAGGAGCACCGTTGCATGACTCATTCCAAAATACTCTGACCCTTCCGTTTTAACCAGAAGATTGGATCCTATAGCGAGCCATATAAGCGCGTACAGAGCAATCGTGATAAGTGCAGCAACAAGACCGTGTATAAAGAACTTCACAAATTTCCTGTAATAGACATTATCCTTAAGGCTGTCATGAAGCGCTCTGCTATTATAAGCATTTACAAGAAGATAAACCGAAATTGCAACACTTACCGGGATAACCCAGTAGATACTGCTCGGAACCGTGTAGAGTCCCATAGCAAAAGAAAAAGTGATGCACAAATAGTAACTTGGTTTGGTCTCCTCAAGGCTGCAGATATATCCTGCAATATAGACCGAGAGTAAAAAACATGTGGTGGCCAGAGTATATCCTCTTCCCTGAACACTGTACTCCACAACCACCTGCATGGCTGAGTAAAGCATCAGAGCTCCAAAAGCCAGACCATGGGAATAGTATCTTTTGCAGATTCTGTAAATCAGTATCAGATTAGATATGGCGCAAATAAAAGACACTCCGCGAAGTGCAATAAACGGATTCCCAAGGTAATAAAGAAAAGCCGATAAAACAGAATATCCCACGTGGTTGTTGGGAAGCGGCCAATGGATAGCCGAGTAGATAACTCCTCTGCTGATAAATGTATAGTATGTATACAGCTCATCATACTGAGGCGTTATGGCAAACATTCGCCACAGATAATACGATGACATGGCTATGATAAAAAGTGTTGTTGCCATTGCCTCAGGTTCATGAGGCAGCAGATTATATATTCTTTTTTCGGTTTTATAGGTTAACGATTCGTTCAACTAGAAGATCTCCCATTTGCTTACAGCCCACCTGAGTAAAGCCCTCTTCTGCTGATGCTGACATCAGATCAACAGTTCTGTAGCCGTCCTCAAGGACTTTTCTGACTGCATTTTCAATAGAATCTGCTTCCTTATCAAGGTTAAATGAATATCTGAGCATCATCGCAGCCGAAAGGACTGTTGCGATGGGATTTGCTATATCTTTGCCGGCAATATCCGGTGCGCTTCCGTGACTTGGTTCATAGAGTCCGAAACTCGTATCGTTTAATGAAGCACTTGGCAACATTCCTATAGAGCCTGTGATCATGCTGGCTTCGTCAGAAAGAATATCGCCGAACATGTTCTCTGTGAGAACTACATCAAACTGAGAAGGATCTCTTACAAGCTGCATTGCACAGTTATCAACAAGCATGTGCTCTAAGGTAACATCCGGATAGTCCTTTGCAATCTCTTCAACCACTTTTCTCCAAAGTCTTGAAGAATCAAGAACATTAGCCTTATCTACGCTGATAACACTCTTTCTTCTCTTTCTTGCAACCTCAAATGCCTTGATTGCGATTCTTCTGATCTCACTCTCTTTGTAAACAAGAGTATCCGTAGCGGTCATCTCTCCGTCAACTTCTTTGGTGAATCTCTCACCGAAATACAGACCGCCTGTAAGTTCTCTCATGATGAGCATATCAAATCCCCTGGCAGCAGCTTCTTCCTTGAGTGGGCAGGCTTTCATAAGCTGAGGATAAAGATATGCAGGTCGAAGGTTCGCAAACAGATTAAGTGCCTTACGGATACCAAGAAGTCCTGCTTCAGGTCTCTTGGAAGGTTCAAGTTTGTACCATGGTGATGTAGAGGTATTACCTCCGATAGATCCCATCAGAACAGCATCTGCGCTCTTTGCTGCATCAATTGTCTCCTGGGTAAGAGGAACGCCGTAAGCGTCAATAGAACATCCCCCCATCAAAACATCTTTGTACTCTATCTGATGGCCGTAAACATCTGCCACCTTATCAAGTACCTTTTTTGCCTGAGTCACAATCTCAGGACCTATTCCGTCGCCCGGAATACATGTGATGTTAAGCTTCATACTCTCCTCCTGAATATAGAAATTAAGCCCGATTGGGTGGTCCCAATCAGGCTTTAACAGACATGAAAAATATTACTTCTTTTTAGAATCAGAAGTATCATTAGCTGAAACAACTGCATCTTCAGGCTTTTCAACCTCAACAATCGCTTCCTTGACCATAGGGATACGGCAGTTCTTGTTGTTACCGAACTCAACGATTACCATGTCGTCGTTGATGTCGATTACTGTACCGATGAATCCGCCTGTAGTTCTAACACTGTCCCCAATAGCCAGAGATGAAAGGATCTGTGCTCTCTGCTTCTTTTCCTTGTTCTGCGGACGCATGAACAGAAAATAGAATACTGCGATTACCGCTGCGTAAACCAGAACCATTGAAATGATACTCTGTGTATTAGCTGATGCTTCTGCACCTGTCAAAAGTAAACCCATAACTTCCTCCATACCTTAAAAAAAATAATATACACCAAACAATAATACTAAAAAGACGATTCAAGTTCAAGCTTTTTAACCCTTTCTCCAGTTTTTAGCAATATTGTAAGTATCTTTTACCGAACAGCCGTCAAATTCCTGCATCCCACCGAGCTTGCGCTTCTTGTACTGTGCGAATTCTCCCGCATCAAGAGCATCCCTTATTTCTTCCATCATGTGATTATAGAAGTAGAGATTATGAAGAACACACAGTCTCATTCCAAGCATCTCTCCGGCTTTTAGAAGGTGCCTTATGTATGACTTTGAATATCTCCTGCAGGCAGGACACCGGCATCCCTCTTCAATCGGTGTATCATCCATCTCATATCTTGCATTGAGGATATTGATATGCCCTCTGTTTGTATAAAGATGTCCATGGCGACCGTTTCTGCTGGGATATACACAGTCGAAGAAGTCTACACCTCTCTCGACAGCTTCTAAGATATTGGCAGGAGTGCCCACGCCCATCAGATAAGTCGGCTTATCATCGGGAAGGAAAGGAACCACTGTTTCAAGTACATGATACATTTCCTCATGAGTTTCACCTACGGCAAGTCCTCCTACAGCATATCCGTCAAGATCAAGATCTCTTATAACCTTGGCATGCTCAATTCTGATATCATCAAATATCGCGCCCTGATTGATGCCAAACAGCATCTGATGAGGATTGACCGTATATTCAAGGCCGTTAAGCCTGTCCATCTCTGCCTTGCAGCGCTTTAGCCATCTTGTCGTTCTGTCCACAGACATCTGAACATATTCGTGTTCGGCCTTGGCTGAAGGACATTCGTCAAATGCCATGGCAATTGTCGATCCAAGATGTGACTGGATTCTCATGCTCTCCTCAGGTCCCATAAACAGCTTGTGTCCGTCTATATGAGAGTGGAAATACACTCCCTCTTCCTTAATTCTTCTTGTCTTTGCAAGAGAAAAGACCTGAAATCCGCCTGAGTCTGTCAGGATAGGCTTATTGCAGCTCATAAACTTGTGCAAACCACCCATTCGATAGATGAGGTCGTCCCCCGGTCTTAAATGCAAATGGTACGTATTGGAAAGGACCACCTGAGTTCCTATTCCCTCAAGGTCCTCTGTGGAAACGCCTCCCTTTATCGCTGCAACTGTAGCAACATTCATAAACACCGGAGTCTGAATAACTCCATGAACAGTAGTAAACTCTGCTCTCTTGGCATTTCCTTCTTTTTTTAAAATTTTGTACATAAATTCCTCTTAACTCATTTAATCAACATATAAATTCCAGAATTCTTCGAGGCACAGACCGTTTTCCTTGATCACACCGGCAGCATCGACACCGACATATCTGAAGTGCCATGGCTCGTATTCTATGCTTGTGATCTCCTCTTTGCCTGAAGGGTATCGCAGGATAAATCCGTACTGCGCACTGTTGTCTGCAAGCCATTTACCTGCGGCAGTATCCCCAAAGCCCTCATCCAGAGATGAATAGCCGTCAGTTATTATATCGACAGCAAGGCCAATCTGATGCTCAGATGATCCGGGAACGGTTACAGCCTGAGATGCCAGATTATAGGCGTCCATATAGGACATTCCACCGCCCATATAGCGGTCAACCTTATTTCCAAAAAGCATGGTCTGTCTGTCTATATCTCTGTATGGTGAGCAAACAATAAGGTTTACACCTTCAGCTCTTGCAGCCTTGAGCATATCAAGAAGAGGCGAAATAACCCTCTCATCGCACTTCATACTGCCACTGATGGTTCCGAGTTCAAATTCATAATCGTCGGGAATCGGGTGCTGTTTATTAACAAGCACCAGCTTCCAGTCATCACTGCTAAAGGAGACTTCATCCGCTCCCTGTGATAAAAGAGCTCTGGACTCCTCAGTACTTACATCGACAGATATATCTGAATCGAGAATCTCAGAAACAGAAACCATGTTCTCAATCTCAGCCGCATCCGGGTTCACAACCTCGCTGGCCTCCTGAAGCACTTCCGTATCCACATCCCTTGCAGTAATAAGCTCGGCATCGGACTCTGCAACTTCCTCTTCGGAAAGAACTTCCTGCACATCTTCTGTTCTTTCAATATCTCCTGAATTAGCAGCAAAACTGATATTCAAGGACATAGCAGGATAAGAAAAGCTGCTGCTTGAAATAAAGAAAAGAATTATACAGGCCAAACAAGTAAACCTTTTGGCATTTCTGTAGAAATAGAACAAAAAGTTATAGACTGTAATAGCGACCATGGCATAAGCAATTCCCAAAAAGGAAAACGCTTTATGCTTTCTATTGAATTTTGTGACCTTGGAGATTACCTTGTTTCTGAAGGTAAGCTTCATTTCCAGGTTACTGGCATTCATATCGGAAATATCCCCTCTTATTCCGGATATTTATTGCAAAATATAAAAAACTACCATACAATTATATAACTAATTCACACAAAATTCACTATTTTTAGCGTAAAAAGTCATTTATACTCAGTCTAACAATCTAAATTTCATAAAAAGGAGAGCTTATGTCAGGATCAATAACTGGTAAAAACATAAGGATTTCTACCTGGGGTGAATCCCACGGAAAGGCTCTGGGATGCGTTATTGACGGTTTTCCCGCAGGCCTTGATATCACTGAAGAGGACATTCAGAAATTCCTGGACAGAAGAAAACCGGGAACATCTTCTGCCACCACTTCCCGCAAGGAAGATGATCTTGTGGAAATTCTTTCCGGAGTATTTGAAGGCAAGACCACAGGTACACCTATATCTCTTTTGGTAAAAAACACTTCCCAGCGCTCAGCAGATTACAAAGAGATTGCCTCCTACTATCGCCCGGGGCATGCTGACTACGGTTATGACCAGAAATATGGATTCAGGGACTATCGCGGCGGCGGACGCTCCTCCGGAAGAGAAACCATCGGCAGAGTCGCAGCGGGAGCAATCTGCAGCAAGCTCCTTGAGATAATGGATGTCAAGGTATGTGCATACACAAGATCCATCGGCGATGTAGAGATTGATTACGACAAATTTGATGAATCCGTAAGGCTTAATACACCTACCGCCATGCCCGATGCTGATGCAGACAAAAGAGCTATGGAACTCATAGAAAAAGCCCGCGAGGAAAAAGATTCCCTCGGAGGAGTTGTCGAATGCAGGATCACAGGTGTACCTGCCGGCGTAGGCGAGCCTGTTTTTGATAAACTCGATGCTCTCCTTTCACAGGCCATCATGAGCATCGGTGCTGTTAAAGCAGTAGAAATCGGTGATGGCATAAACGCTTCCGGAATAAAGGGTTCCGAAAACAACGATGCTTTTGAAAACAACGGATCTCACATCACCAAAAAGACAAATCACAGCGGCGGAATCCTCGGTGGAATATCGGATGGCAGTGACATCGTTGTGAGGGCATATTTTAAGCCAACCCCAAGCATAGCATCCACACAGGAAACCATCAACAATAATGGTGAAAATATTACAGTAAATATCAAAGGCAGACACGATCCTGTTGTTGTGCCCAGAGCCGTAGTTGTTGTTGAGAGCATGTGCGCTCTTACGATTCTGGATCTTATGATCTCCAATATCACAGCCACCGTAGACCCGATAATCAGCTTCTATAAAAACAAACAAAAGTAAGCTTAAAAAGAGGGCAGTCACAACCGACTACCCTCTTTTTTATGTCTTATTTGCCGCTTAGTTTGTGGAATACGATACAGTTTGGTCTTGATACAGTAAGCTCAGGTCCGTTCATAACCATTGTTCCCTTGTCCATATCCACTGTAAAGAAAGTAAGTGTATCCGACTCATGGTTAAGTGATACAAGATGCTTGTTGTCAGGGAAAAGAGCTGCATCCTTGGGATACTCTCCCGCTACAGGAAGCTGTATCTTCTTGGTCAGAAGACCTGTCTCCTTGTCAACCTTGTAAACTATTGCGTTGTTCTCGCCTGCTGTTGAACTTACAAGATAATTGTAATCCTCCGAGAACGAAAGAGCACTGCATGCAACGCCGATTGAGTCTGCTTCATCGGAATTTATTACTTCCTGAATCTTGTTAAATTCAGGCATTCCGTTCTCTTCATGATACTCATAAACATCTATCGCGCACTTCTGCTCAAGGCATACATAGAGGAACTTCCCGTCCTTGGAGAACTGCATATGTCTGGGTGATGACTCCTGATCGCAGTGTATTACATCAACCTCTTTGATCTTGCCGGTTTCATGGTTGAGTGAATAAATATTGACTCTGTCCATTCCAAGATCAGCAGCAAGCAGATACTTGTTATCCTTGGAAACCTTGATGCACTGAACGTGAGGTACGTGATTACGTCCTGCTGCAGTACCAAGACCTTTATGATATCTCTCATCAGTGATCTCACCGATGCTTCCATCATCGTTAAGTCTCAAGATTGTCACCTTGCCATCATGATAGCCGGCAGTAACAAGAAAATCGTCATTCTGGTCCTCATTGAGGTAACAGCCACGCATTCCGTTGATGGACGCTTCATTGAGGAACTCAAGACTTCCGTCCTCAAGAATATGGTAAGCTTCTACTCCGTCATCTGTGATCGAATACAAAGTTTTGCCGGAGTGAGATATTCCGATATATGAAGAATTGGTGATCTCAACCTTCTGTTTCTCGGTCATACGTCCATTCTTAAGATCTACATCATAAATTCTGATTCCGTATTTGGTGCCAAGTCCTGATGTATAGCTTGACACATAGGCTACATACTTATCTTTTGCTGCCACCGTGGTGCCTCCTAAAAGCATGATTTGAAAAAGCTTTATTTATCACATTCTATCACAACTATCGCAAATAAAAAAGGTCGCTGGGCAAAGAGCGACCTCAAATTTATCAGATATATTCGATATTAAGATTTTCAGTATCTGCACATACCTTTGCTTCTGCGCCCATAACAATCGGAAGCATGGGGTCGATGTGCCCTATCTCTGCGTCCATGATAATGTCTTTTCCAAGGGGCTTAAGAATGTCCGTCACAGCATTGTACTGATTCACTCCCATCATGTCCTGCTTCCATGAGGCGCAGGGTCTTCCGATGATAAATCCCTCTGCAGTGTCAAACCATCCTGCCTCTCTGAGATTCCAAAGGCTCCTTCGTATGGACATGGGGTTTAAGTCGCAGGCTTCAATTACCCATATGATACCGGAGTTTTCCTGTATAAAATCCTTCATGCGATCAAATCTTGTCCCGCAGATATTTACAAGAATATCAAGGCATCCGCCAAGGAGCATTCCCTTCATTTCCACCTGCTTATTGGTTCTGACAAACCTGCCGTCATTACTCCCAAAGATCACAAGCTCTCTGTCTGCATTATAAGCATAGGGCGCGCGAAGATACTCATCGGTATATACTTCCGGTGCCGGGCCTTCAAGGTCCGGATCCACAAAACGCCTGTATCCGTCAAAAGAGCTTTTTGTTCCCTCTAAGAGCGCGAAGGAGTCATGCTCTGTCTCTTCCCATTTCTTGGCATATCCGTTGATGCAAGGGCCGTAAATTCCCTGGACTCCTGTTATTGTAACAAGAGGAAAAATAAAGTTTGTGTTGTCTGAATATCCGATGAACCACTTGGGCTTATAGTTTCTTAGCTCGTAAAAATCCATATTGCTGATAGTCTCGCACATGAGCTCTCCGCCACCGGCTGAGATGATGGCGTCTATGTCATCTCTCTTATAGAAATCCATCAGCTCTTTTCCCGTAACCTCAGGGTCAGTACTTATGCCAAGACCATCACACTTAAAGGTAGTCTCTCCTGCGATCAGTTTATAGCCTCGCCTTTCAATATTCTCTTTTGAAATGGGGTACATCAGGCTGTAAGGCTCAGTGGCAGGGCCAAAGGAAGGCGCCGTTACACCTATAGTATCCCCGGCTTTTATATATTCAGGTCTTTTTATCATATGCTTATCCTTTTTTATTGAGATCGGCAAGCTTTGAATATGACTTGCGGTAATGTCTGTTCATCTTGATGCAATCAAAAAGTGATAAATAGCGGCCCTCTCCGTTTCTCATAACTGCTATATACGCAATGCAGCCCTTGTCAAGGACCATTGCTACTGCTTCAGCATCATCCTCTGTTAAGCCAAAGCAGTATGCGCCGTCATTCGGAGCAAATACCACATTGACATTCTTCTTTATATTGTGATAGATCTCATCCTCATTGCTTGAAATCTTGACACCAGCGCCTATAAGCTGTGCAAAATCATCAAGAAGCGGCTTCATATGATTGGCTCTTCTCGAAACCATCAGAGCAGCCTCTGACTTATTGTGCAATATAAAATTCACGTCTTTTCTCTTGCCATAAATCTGCTCATGAATGCGCTTTACTCTCTCCGGTGTGTCAGCATTTTCATAAACAATGTCATCTCCCTCTCTGTGGGAGTTATAGCCATACTCTACGCCGTGGGTCATGTCCATCTTACAGACATCGATCAGGAAGTCGTTGCAGGCTGACTCCATCATTTCCGCCTGGTAAACAGCTTCGTTTGAGTTGATTCCAAGGCAGAGAGTACCGTGATTAGCCATGATAATCCCATTGGCATCTGAGTATTTCCTCAGAGTTCTGCCTACGTTTTCTGCAAGCTTGTCAGTTCCGGGCATTGCATAAGGAGCAACGGGAATTGTTACATCATCATCGTTGTAATATGAAAACACTTTTTTTATGCCAAGAGTTCCGGCGCAGGTGGCAAATACCTGATGTGTATGGACAATGAAATTACAGTCCCTGCGGATCCTGTATGCCATAGCATGTACTTTCATTTCGCTTGAAGGCTTATACTCTCCTTCATAAGAAAGATCGTTTATGTTGACTATGACGATCATCTCCGGGGTAAGATCCTCATATTTGATACCGCTGGGGGTAATAAGCATGTGGTCATCATCCACTCTGCTGCTGATATTGCCCCAGGTCCGTACCAGAAGTCCGATTTCATGGAGATCTCTGGATATTCTTATAATATGTTTTTTAGCATCCAAAAGTTCATTCTGATTCATGATTATCCTCTGATCTGCCCCTCTCCTGTTATCTCATATTTGTAGGAGGTGAGTTCTTTAAGACCCATAGGTCCTCTTGCATGAAGTTTCTGAGTGCTGATACCGATCTCAGCCCCAAGCCCGAACTCAAATCCATCAGTAAATCTTGTTGAAACATTGACATATACACAGGCTGCATCAACCCTGTCAAGAAATCTCTGCGCAGTCTCTTTGTTCTCAGTCACGATACATTCCGAATGACCGGTGTTGTATTTATTGATGTGGGCAATAGCTTCATCCACGTTTTTTACTGTCTTAACAGAAATAATGTAATCGAGATACTCTTTTCCGAAATCCTCTTCTGTTGCCACGACCGCACCTTCAATATAGCCCCTGCTTTCATCATCTGCACGGACTTCTACCTTGTGCTCTTTCATCGCTTTGGAAAAGAGAGGAAGAAATGTATCTTTGATATCCTCATGAACGACCAGTGATTCTGCAGCATTGCAGACACCGATCCTCTGGGTCTTGGCATTTATTATAATAGGAATGGCTTTGTTTAAGTCAGCATCCTTATCAACATAGATATGACAATTTCCTGTTCCCGTCTCAATTACAGGGATATTGGAATTCTCCGTGACAGCTCTGATAAGACCTGCACTGCCTCTGGGGATCAGCACATCTACATACTGCTTCATGGTCATGAACTGCTTTGTAACTTCTCTGTCCGTATCTTCAATAAGCTGTATTGCTTCCGGAGTCACGCCGCTCTCTTCCAGCGCCTTTTTGATAGCAGCGGTTATCGCTATATTGCTGTGGATGCAGTCACTTCCGCCCTTAAGGATAACAGCATTTCCTGACTTAAAGGTAAGTGCAAAGGCATCAGGAGTCACATTTGGACGTGATTCGTAAATGATTCCCACTACCCCCATAGGAACCCTTATCTTTCTGATCTTCATTCCGTTAGGACGAGTAAACTCCTCCATGACTTCACCGATGGGATCCGGAAGATCCGCCACCTGCCTAAGTCCCTCGGCAATAGCTTCAATCCTCTGCTCATTCAAAGTCAGCCTGTCTATCATCCCCGGATGCATACCGTTTATTTTTGCATTCTCAAGGTCTATCCCATTGGCCCTGATGATCTCGTTTGAGCTTTCAAGAATCTTGTCTGCCACCTTCCTTAGAGCATCATTCTTGGTCTCAGTCGAAAGGTTCTGGACCTCATACTTGGCCTCAAAAGCATTTTTGCATATTTCTGTAAGTGTCATTTTACGACTCCTCCCAATAAAACCAGATGTTTTGATTATCACATAATATTTGGGAAAAGTCTATTATCTCATGGTTTTATAAGTCTCTCCAGAGTCTCGAACAAAACCTTCGGCTCCACGGGCTTACTAAGATGTGCATTAAGTCCTGCCTGGAGGCTCTGCTGTACATCTTCATCAAAGGCATTGGCCGTAAGAGCAATTATCGGTATGGTTGCTGAATCAGATCTGGATGCTGCCCTGATATTTCTTGTTGCAGTAAGACCATCCATCTCAGGCATTCTCATATCCATAAGAATTGCATCATAATAGCCTTCAGGCTTTGACCTATACATCTCAACAGCCTCTTTTCCGTTAACGGCATGCTCTGTCACGATCTGTCTCATGGAAAGGACCTTGATCATTATCTGGGCATTGACTTCCATATCCTCAGCCAAAAGAATGTGCCTGCCTTCCAATTCAGCTTTGGTCTGGTTTTCCAGGCTTTCTATCTTTTTCTTTTTCAATACATTCTTAAACTCTGTCAGGAGATTTTCCGTAAACAAAGGCTTGGCAATAAAGCTGTCAACTCCTGCTGACATGGCATCATCATATATATCATCCCAGTTATAAGCCGTAAGGATAATTACGGCTGTATCTGCTCCGATCACAGAGCGGATATTTTTTGTTGTCTCAAGTCCATCCATTTCAGGCATCTGCCAGTCAACAATTATCAGGTTGTATGGTTCCTGTCTTGCCTGTGAGAGTTTTACCAGTTCAACAGCTTCGCTTCCGGACAAAACAGCCTCCGCCTCGATTCCTGCCTGGTTCATAACGAGCTTTGCCTGATCGCATGCAAGAGGATCATCATCTATGATAAGAACCTTCATATCCTGAGGACGGATGTCCAGTTCATCATCTTCATCAGGCAGCTTTCTTTCTGAGTCCTTCAGGGTAATATTTACGGTAAAAGTAGTTCCAACATTCTTCTGGCTTTCAACACTTATCTCGCCGTTCATCATCTCGACGATCCTCTTGGTTATTGCCATGCCAAGACCGGAACTGCCGTACTTGGTTGTACTGCCTGAATTTTCCTGACTGAAAGCATCAAAAATTTTCGGAAGATATTCCTTGCTCATTCCGATTCCGGTGTCTTTTATCTTAAACTGAATTACAGACCTGTCATCAAATCCACCGGTCTTTTCAACAGCAAACTCCACGCTTCCACCCTCAGGGGTAAACTTGACGGCATTGCCGAGGATATTTATAAGCACCTGCCTGAGCTTTACGCTGTCGCCGATGTAATAGTCATTGAGATGACCATTGATATGGCAGTTATATTCAAGGCCTTTTTCCTGACACTGACCACTGAATATGACATTAATCTGCTCGATGAGTTTTGAAAATGCAAATTCCTCATTCTTGAGCACCATGCGCCCGGACTCTATTCTGGACATGTCAAGGATATCATTTATAAGGCTTAATAAGTGCTGCGCACTGCTTCCTATCTTCTCAAGATAGTCCTTTGTGGTCTCTGAAATGTCCGGCTCGTTGAGGGCAAGTGAGTCAAGACCTATTATGGCGTTCATTGGTGTCCTTATCTCATGACTCATGCTTGATAAAAAGACAGTCTTGGCTCTGCTGGCCTCTTCCGCTGTCTTAAGCGCATCGGAAAGAGCCTGATTTTTAGCCAGTGAATCTCTCATCTCTTCATCAATATCGGTGAAACCTACACCTATTGCATTTATGGAATCTAAGTCCCTGGAAGTACCTGTGCTGGCATCAGCCATTCGGAGCATCTCATATCTCTCGATCCCGTCCTTTTTCACAAGATATCGCAGGGCAATAAGCGCACTTTTCCTTAATCCCTCTCTGATATTCTCAGGCTTTATGAATTCAAGGAACTGATCCCTGTAGTCTTCTGCCACATAGTTATTTGCGTATTCAGTAAAGCCCTCCGAAAAGGCGAAGGAATCATCCTTGTTTATATTGTCATGTTCATCATCATTACTAAAGCATGTAGCCTTGTCCTTATTTAAGTTGACGTAGTACACGCTCCTGTAATCAGAGGCAAGAGCATTGATCATTCTGTCAAGCCTTGCTCTTTGCTTTTCCTGTTCAATAAGCTGATCCTGCAGGGCAATCCGCTCTTCTAGTTCCTGCTGCATGACTTCCGATGTCTCTTTTTCCATTGCAAGCTTGGTGGCCTTTCTTGTCTGAACCAGCATCACGGAAAATACGCCAACAAGAACACAAGTTGTAATAATGGCCATAACAAGACTCTTTAAGATAATACCCTCTGAAATCTCATCAATCTGTTGTCCGATAACACTCTCCCTTATAAGATAGGTGAGCATCCAGTCAGTCCTGTGCACAGGCACGTAGTAGAGGGTTTCCTTGATGTTGTTATAGGTAAAAGAAACTACTCCTGTCTGACCGTTTTCAAAATCATTCTTGACATCTTCTGCGTTATAACCATCCTCAAAATCAGCATTGTCAAGAGCTGACAGAAGGTTATCCTCACGTGCAAGTCCTCCCAGGACCATATTTGTCACCGAGTATCCGTCGTAAGTATAGATATTGCAGAATGTAGCATTATTAGAGCCTGACTCAAAGGAAAGACTCTCAAGCATCTGCTCCATATCAATCTCCATAAAACATACCACAAGATAGTGCCCCTCATAGGGCAGACGGTCAGTGGGAACTGCAATAACAACTTTGGTATTATCTCCGTTTTCATCCTTTAATGAAATCTCCGGCCCTGTGATCGATCCATAATCAAACCGATACTGATCAATATCGGTCCTTGTTCCTCTTGATGTATAGATAAGTCCTGTTTCATCCACAAAGGCAAACTTCTCAAGACCGTAGAGCTGCTTCATCCTGAGCTGATAGGCCTGAAGGCTCTCGGTATCGGCAAGATCTTCAGGTGTTATAAGACCAATAGCAACATCAAGGTCACTTATATAATCATTTAAGGTGGAAGCCATAACCTGCTCACGCCTGCCTGCAAGTTCTTCAAGATACAAAAGACTTACGTTGCGCACAGCCTTTTCAGTTCCCTGACTTGCACTTCGGCCGGTCCATATGGTTCCGATGATCAGAATGGCTACAACTGTGATGCTTCCTATTATTGCCAAAGACATTATCTTTCTGATATTTATACCTTTCATATAGTGCCTCCGGTTGACTTGTGGTTTGTTTTTCTCGAAATACTCCTATTTATATCTTATCATTTTAATAATGCAAATATTATGAAATTTTAGTAAATGTTAGAGCATAATATTCTTATCAAGTCCTTCTACAGCCTTGACCCTTGATGAGACCTCCTCTGCTGATGAAAGCCTGAGAAGTCACTACCCGGAGTCAACGAAAACAAAAATGGTCTCCCGGCTTAAGCCAAGAGACCATTTCTTCTCATTTTATCAAGAGACATACTATGTAGAAGGTAAGAAACTTTCTTATTTTTTCTCGATGGTCAGATTGATACAAACCTGCAGCAATCCCACAATTGATATCGCAAGCCCAACTACAACCAAGCTAAGATTTACAACTCTGACCTCATAAGTCATTAAGTAAATCCTCCTTATATTCCTTTAAAGAAGAACTCGAAATTATACTTTCCCTCCTTTGGTAACAGGTATTCAGGATGAGGTCTTGATCCCCAGCTATCATCGCCTGCGATACCCATCTGCCCCATTGACGCTCTTACGTAGGTGTAGTGAACCTGTGGAAGCTCAAACGGATGAGATGCATTCTCCATCTCGTGAGGAGAATATGGCAGTGCACTGAAGTAGAAAGGCTTTCCGAAGAACATCATTCCTCTGCCTCTCTTATCGGTCACCTTTGCGTATCTGACATCGCACTTGTTACCGCACTCCTGAGGGACAAGGTATTTGGCTACATTGTCTTTAACTTCATTCTTGTATATGCCAAGCTTTCCTCCGCGCTTTCTGTCTGAATATGTCTCATCAGGTCCAAGACCGTACCAGGTCAGCTGATCGTAATCGGCACTTAACTTAAACATCATACCAAACTCAGGTGCATCTCCAAGCTCTTTTACAAGATCCATCTCCATAGCGCATCTTATGGTTCCGTCTCCAAATACTTCATAAGTCACATAGCACTCTGAACGAGGTGTTGTGGGCATGAAGTACTTGTACCTGATGCTGATGGAGTTTGGTCCCGGTACCACATCAGGCATCTTCATATCCGCCATGGAATAGCCCTTAAGTGTGGAGTACATGCTGGCTATCTTCCACTGGGCATAAGTATTTGTCATAGTATAGCCGTTGTCATTGTCAACTGGTGCTCTCCAGAAGTTTGGAGCAGGGGCCTTCTCTATCATCTCCTTGCCGCCATATACATAGGAAACCAGTGCAGCTGACGGATATGTGAAAAGAGCTGAGAAGTCATCACCATATATTCCAAGGTTATTATTTCCAAGAACCACCTTAAGAGGCTGAGCACATTTATACTCACTAAAGTACTGTCCAACGGTAGTCTGCCCGAAGGCAACCTCATGTCCCTTCTTTGCCCATAGTGTATCTTCCTTCAGAACAAAAGAAACTGTCAGAGTAAACTCAACGTCTCTTCCTGAAACAGACTCAGCTTTCTCATAATCTGAAATCATGTTCAGGATTTCCAGCGGCACGTTAAAGCTTTTTGAAGAAAGAGGCTTAACACTTATGTCCACAGGCTGCTGAGCAATCTCTTTTCCGTTTACACAGAGAATGATCCGGGCGTCAAAGGTATCTGTATTGACAAAGAGGTTCTTGTTTATTACCTTGAACTTCTTGCCGCTCTTGTCAAACTCTGCAGTGATATTCTGGTAATTGAACTTAACCTCCTGCATCTTGGGAGAAGGAGTTCTGTCACCGTAAGCAATTCCGTTTCCGGAGAAGTTCCCGTCATTTGGTCTGTCGCCAAAGTCTCCGCCGTAAGCTTCAAACTCTTTTCCGTATCTGTCCTTCTTGGTTATGGACTGATCAATATAATCCCAGATAAAACCACCCTGATATCTTGGCTCAGTATCTGTCAGGTCAGTATAATAGTGCATTCCTCCGCAGGAATTACCCATAGCATGTGTATACTCACAGCAGATGAACGGTTTGTCCTTATTCTTATCGAGGAACGCCTTAATATCCGCAGCGTGTGGATACATCTGGCTCTCCATGTCAGAGGTCTCATTGTAGGTCCTGTCGTGGAAGATGCCTTCGTAGTGAACAAGCCTTGTGTCATCAAGCTTTTTGAAAAGAGCTGACATCTTACTTATGACTTTTCCGCCGTGAGCCTCATTGCCGCAGGACCAGATAAGAATTGACGGGTGGTTTTTGTCTCTCTGGTAGCAGGAATTAACCCTGTCAAGCAGAAGGTCTTCCCATATCTCATTATCTCCCGGAACCACATATTCCTTTGGCTGAGCACCTCTCTCGAAAGGCTCCCAGGTTCCGTGAGTCTCCATGTTATTCTCAGCTATCAGATAGAGTCCGTATTTGTCGCAGAGCTCATAAAGGGCTGAGTCATCGGGATAATGACTGGTCCTTATGGCGTTGATATTGTTCCTCTTCATGGTGGTGAGGTCAGTTATAAGCTCATCCCTGCTTGGAACACGGCCGTTTCTGTTGCTGAACTCATGCCTGTTGACGCCCTTAAATACAATGCGCTTACCGTTAAGCATCATCAGACCATCCTTCATCTCGAAGCGCCTGAAGCCCACGTACTGTCTGATAACCTCAGATACCTTACCCTTAGCATCTTTAACAGTAATGAGAAGTTCGTAGAGATTGGGTTCTTCTGCGCTCCAAAGGGCAGGCTTGTCAACATGCACCTTGCCTGTACTCTCTCCCGAATCAGAAAGAGGCACGGCTCCTCCTGTTACCTTTTCACCATTTCTTGTAAGAAGCAGTTCCATAGATCCGCTTCCCTGTGTCAGAGCCTTAAACTCGAGATCTGCACTCTTTAAATCAGATACGACATCAGTTTTAACAGAGATATCAAGGACATGGGTCTTTGGTACGCTGTAAAGATATACAGACCTGAAAATACCGGAGAACCTGAAGAAGTCCTGGTCTTCGCACCAACTTCCGGCTGTCCATTTAAATACTCTTACGCAGAGCTTGTTCATGCCTTCTGTTAGAAAATCTGTCAGGTCAAATTCTGCAGGATCAAAGGTGTTCTCTGAATATCCAACGAACTTTCCATTAAGCCAGAGCGCAAATCCGCTCTCAACGCCCTGGAAGGAAATGCAAACCTTATCCTGCTTAAATCCTTCGGGCAGGGAAAAGAGCTTGACATAATCCGCAACCGGATTGAACTCCTGCGGAATCTCCGGAGGAGTCAGTCTTTCTCTTCCATCCCAGGGATACTGAACATTTACGTACTGAGGCTTATCGTAGCCCTCCATCTGAATGTGGGCAGGAACACGGATCCTGTCCCAGGGCGCTGTATCAAAATCCGTATCCCAGAAGCCCTCCGGTGCATCTTTTATATTCTTGGCATAATGAAAATGCCATACCCCATCAAGGCAAAGCCTTAAGCTGCTCTCCCCACTCATAAGTTCTTCCGCAGACTTATAAGCCACATGATCTGAGTGGGCAGGAAGCCTGTTTACAGCAAATACTTTTGGGTCTTTTACATACTCATAATTAAACTCTTTCATAATATTCCTCTCACCCTGTTATTTTACAGAACCTGTAATACCTTCTGTAAACTGTTTTTGTAATACAAAGAATACGATCATGGTAGGAAGTGAACAGAACAAAACTCCCATCATCAGCATGCCATAGTCAATGGTATAACCACCAGCCAGATTTGCAATCAGCATCGGCATTGTCTGGGCCCTGTTATCTGTCATTACGACTCTTGGCCACAGATACGCATTCCAGGCATTCATGAAGGTGATAACCGCAGCAGCTGCATAGGTTGACTTCATGACAGGCATATACATACGGAAGAATATTGCGAACTCGGAAAGTCCGTCTATTCTCGCAGCCTCCATGATGTCCGGCGGAAAGTTTCTTGAGTTCTGTCTGAACATCATGATCATAAATGGTGTTGAAATAGCAGGAAGTGCAAAGCCCCAAACAGTATTGAGGAGCTTAAACTTACTCATCATGGTGAACAGAGGAATCATTGTTGCGACTCCCGGTATCATCATGGCCATAAGCAGAATACCAAAGAGAATGTCTTTTGCCTTGTCATGATAAAGCTCAAAGCCATAGCCTGCAAGGGAGCAGACAAAAATACACAATATAGTCTGTACAGTTGCATAGAGTACTGAGTTTCCAAAGGACTTCCAGAGGTTTGAACTGTTAACCAGATTTGTAAAGTTCTCTACCATGTAATTGCCAAACCATATCTTACCCCTTGAAACGTCAACGGTCTGGTTTGTGGCAGCTGTGATCATCCAGTAAAGCGGAAACACAGAGATGATCGAAACAATTATCAGAAATATATATGTAGGTATGAGTCTTTTTTGAATAGCACTTTTATTTTTCATCTCAGTCACGTGTATCACCTACTTTCAGATTGATAGCTGCAAGGATTGCCACAAGTATAAGTACAAAGAATGACATTGCAGATGCGTAACCAAAGTTGGCAACGCCCTGACCAAAGGAATTATTGTAAATGTAATGAGACATTGTAATTGTCGTATTGGCCGGTCCGCCGTTTGTAAGGTTTACTGACTCATCAAAGAGCTGCAGTGTACCGTTGATTGACATGATAAAGGTCATGATGATGACCGGCTTAAGAAGCGGAACAGTCATATACCAGAAAGTCTTCCAGGCATTTGCCCCGTCGATCTTGGCTGCCTCATACACTGAATATTCGATGTTTTGAAGTCCGGCAAGATAAAATACCATGTTATATCCGGTCCAGCGCCAGATCAGCGCTATGATGATAACGAATCTCGCCGTGTTTGTCTGGCCGAGCCAGTTTATGTTTTCGCTGATAATATGCATCTTGGTAAGGATCATATTAACCAGTCCCTGAGTTGCAAATATGGACTTGAAAATAAGTGAATATGAAACCAGGGATACTGCACAGGGAAGAAATACACAGGTACGGAAAAGACCTCTGAACTTAAGATCCTTGTTATTAAGGAGCTGTGCAAGAAGTATCGCAAGTATAAGCATTATTGGTACCTGAATGATCAGATACAAAAATGTATTACCCACGGATTTCATAAACATCTTGTCCTGGAACATTCTTATGTAGTTATAATTCCAGGGATCAGCCCATTTAAAGTTCTTGCCTGTACCCGTCTTGAATGAAGTAATAAGAGCCTGTACCATTGGATAAAAGCTCATTACAACGATCATGGCTGTTGCAAGAATAAGGAACATCCAGCCCGCTGCTCTCTGCTTGGCAACAAGACCCATTTTCTTTTTCTTTTCCATCGCTGTTCTCCTCTTTACAAAAAATACCTTTTCCTCTTAAAGATACGGGGAACCGGAACATCCGGTTCCCCGTTGTATAATAATATAGTTTTTCACTAGGTTCGATAGAACCTCACCAAGTGCTCACTGTCCCATCTCAAACTTAACCTGATCCTCAGCACCCTGAAGCTCTGTATCAAGGTCTGATCCGTTGATTACGTTTGTGATAGCTGCCTGGATGTATGTACGTGCGTTGTAGTGGTAGTCACTCTGCTCAACTACAGGAACGTTAGCACCCATTGCTACGATGTCAGCATAGATTGACTGACCGTTAAAGAAATCAACACCTTCCTGATATACATCTGACTTGGAAGCTGAAATGCATGTTCCGATAACACCACCGTTACGAAGAGCGTCATCATATGTTGCAATAGCACCTTCTCCGCCGCCGAATGTGTATGCAAGGAATGCCTTTGCAAGCTCAGGCTTTGTGCAGTTAGAAGTTATGTAAAGTGATGAACCACCGTTTGCTGCGTATCCTTCCTTACCGGAAAGTGTAGGGATTGTTGTGATAGCCCACTTACCGCTGTTCTCAGAAACCTGCTCCATTGTAGGAATGATCCAGTTTCCGTTGAATACGCCTGCTACCTGATCGCCGATGATTGATGTGTCTGTGTACTCAGACCAGTCATTGCAGAGGTAGATAACGCCGTCCTTAGCGCCTGTGATGATAACTTCAAGGATCTGCTTTAATGTGTCGTTGCCAACAAAGTAAGGCTGTCCATCTTTCCACTGTGACTGACCTTCTGCCTGCATCATCATGTAAGGAAGATCATCTCCGTTGTGATCCATTGAAAGAAGATACTTGCCTGTCTTAGCCTTAACGTCACGGCCAATCTCAAGCCATTTCTCCCATGTGATACCTGTTACGTCATCGATTGTGTATCCGCACTCCTCAAGGATATCTGTACGATATGCAAAGATTGCTGTTCCGTTATCAACAGGTGCGCCGTAATGCTTGCCACCGATTGTTGAGTAAGAGATCTTCTCTGCACCGAGGTTACTCCAGTCAATTCCTGCATCCTCAAGATCGATCCATGCATCAGGATAGTTTGTTACATAGTTCTGAATGTAGTGATCCTGGAAAAGAACGATGTCAGGAAGCTGGCTGTAATCGCCTGAGTTAGCAGCAAGTGTAACTGCATTCTCAACATCAGATGAAGCTGACTGCTCGATGATATTGAGCTTGAAATCAGGGTCAACTGTCTGATAAGCCTTCTCAGCTGCCTCAAGAGCAGGAATGTTGAAGTTCTTGTCCCAAGCATAAACTGAAAGCTCGTGCTCGCCTTCAGATGCAACGTCTGCTGTAGGAGCTGCTTCCTCTGTTGCTGCGGCGTCGGCTGCAGGTGCTGCCTCTGTCTCTGTCTGTGCCTGCGCATCATCTGCAGGTGCTGCTGTCTGTTCAGCGGCGCTTCCACAGCCTGCTAAAAGTGAAAGTGACATTGCTGATGCCAGAATGATTGATAATGCTTTTCTCTTCATTTTTTCCCTCCCTAAAATGAAAATAGTATTTGTATACAATTTGACGAAAAAATCATGTTTTCGTTCAATGTATGTGTACATTATAACAATTTAAAAATAAAAAAATGCACATTTAAATGTCTAAAATGTGCATTTTCAATCATATATGTCCAAATTGTGAACGAAAACGTTTAAGAATTTTACGTTTAAGTATATTTGTTTTACCAACCCTTTAAGGCATTTATATTGTAATCCAGAAGCTTGCTTACATAATTCTCCTTATTCTTTTTCCATTGATACGGAGATGTGTTCAGGTACTTTCTAAAGTTCCTGTTAAAGGTTGAAAATGTAGTAAATCCGCACTCTGAAGCAACAACCTCCATGGAGTGGTCCGTCTTGTTCATGATCATACAAGCCTTTTGGATCCTTACAAGGTTAAGATAATCCATGGGAGACATTTTGATAGCTTCATCAAAGACTCTTCTGAAATGTGTCTCACTCATATTGCACTTCTTAGCAAGATCGGAGGCTTTTATACAATCTGCATAATTTCTGTCGACATACTCAAGTGCCGGCCTTATGTTCATAATGACTGCCCTGTCTCCGCCCTCACTAAAGCTTTTGGTATCAGCCTCCATAGTCTTTTGAAACCTTATCAGCATAAGGACAAAGGACTTCAAAAGATGCCTTGTGGTCTCGAGATAATAGGGCTTTTTATCCCTCATCTCCTCCATGATCCTCTTAATGATCTCCGCCATCTCAGGATGCTGATACTCATAAATGATGTCTGCTCTCTTGTTGACTATCTCAGCAGCTTCTCTTTGCTGAGAAGGATTATCCGGGAACAACTGCCTGATAATATCCTCCACATCAAAGAAGATGTACTCCCAGAAATTGGGCTGCGAGCTGTAGGTAGAATGAGGATAATTGGCCGGTATTACAGAGAGCATCTCTGATTCATACTTGCACACCTTCTCATCAAGTATCAGATCTCCGCTGCCGTTTCTGCAGTAGCCGACTTCAAAAAGATTGTGAAAGTGCAGGAACTTGTCATCCTTTCCATACACCATGATCCACTTATCGCCAAGAAGGGCCAGACAACTCTGGCCCTGCGGAATCTCATAAAACCTGAATTCAATTGTATCTCTCTTTTTTCTTCCCATATTCTCTAAAGCTTTATCTGATCAACTCGTCTTCTGTAACAAGCATGCCGGGTTTAACATCATTGACATCTGCCTCTATTACTTCATCTGCGATCTGACATGCAAAGCACAGGGCTACAGTCTTATAAAACGGATACTTCTTTAAGTACCTGTCGTAGAAACCTGCTCCATAACCTATTCTGTTGAGCTGTCTGTCAAAAACAGCCCCGGGCATTATGACCAGTGTATTCTCCGGATCAAGCTCTTTTGCCACATCTGAAGATTCATTCATCTGTGGCTCTCTGATCCCGAAGGCTCCCTCGCTCATCTCCTCCAGGGAATTTATCCTGACAAATTCCATCTGTGACCTCTCTACATCTGTCACTTTAGGGCAAAAGACATTCTTCCCCAGGGAAAGCGCGTCAAGAATTATCTCATCTGTGATAACCTCACCTTTTCTAGATGCGTAGGCCAGGATATTCTCCGCCTTTTGATATTCGGGAAGTTCCACAAGCCTCTCAAGGATCTTTCTGCTCTTCTCCTGTTTTTCCTCGGTTGGAATAGTCTGTCTTTTTGCTATATATTTTGTCCTTAGTTCTCTCTTGTCCATATCGTCCCTATTTTTCACCTAACAGTTTTTTTGCTATCCACTCGGCGCTTCTTATGCCGTCCATTGCTGCTGACATGATACCTCCGGCGTAACCAGCTCCCTCACCGCAGGGGAAAAGTCCTGATATACTTACAGACTCTCCGTTATCCCCTCTGCCTATCCTCACGGGAGAAGACGTCCTGCTCTCAACTCCGAGGACCAGCGCGTGGTTGTCATTGTAGCCCTTTATCATTCTTCCGAAGTTCTCCATTCCTTCCACAAAAGCCTTATTAAGCTCATCGGGAAGTATTGTGTGAACATCGGCAAATTCGTATTCTCCCTTGGTCTGAGGAACAAAATCATCTGCTTTGATGAACTCTTTGCAGGAATCTCCCATCTCATATCCGCATGCTCTTTTAAAGTCACCGTAGTACTCAGCAGGTATCCTTCCATCAGCGAGCTTATATGCCTTTTCTTCAAGCCCCCTCTGGAATTCCACTCCCGAGAGCACATCATCTCCTCCAAAGTCCTGCGGATCTACGGTTATGATGATGGCGGAGTTGGCGTTTTTACCGTCACGTCCGCTGTAACTCATTCCGTTGACCGCAAGCCTCCCCTTTTCTGAAGATGCATTGACCACATATCCGCCCGGACACATGCAGAAAGAATACACTCCTCTGCCGCTCTTGGTGGTGGTAACAAGTTTATAAGGTGCTGCCCCAAGTCCTTTAACAATCTCAGCTCCGTACTGGCTCATATTTATAAGGCTCTGGGGATGCTCAACTCTAAAGCCCACAGCAAAAGGCTTCGGCTGCATATCAACGTTTTTGTCCCTGAGCATGTAGAAGGTGTCTCTTGCACTGTGACCTATTGCAAGTACAGCTGCGTCACACTCCATGTTTCTTTCATCGTCGTCAGGTCCGACAACCTTAAGGCCCTTAAGTACTCTGTCACCATCTATTACAAGCTCTGTCACCTGAGACTCAAAGTAAACTTCTCCGCCTAAGCTCCTGATGTCTTCTCTTATATTTTTGACAACGCTTTTTAAAATGTCTGTTCCGATATGGGGCTTGGCTTCGTACTTTATCCTCTCCGGTGCTCCATGGCTCACAAAAATATCAAGAGCTTCTAAGCCGCGGCACTCCTTGTCTTTAACCATGGTGTTGAGTTTACCGTCAGAAAAAGTTCCTGCTCCGCCCTCTCCGAACTGAACATTGGTCCTTTCGTTTAGTTCTCCCGTAGTCCAGAACCTGTCAACAATCTCACTTCTCTTATCAACATCTGCTCCGCGCTCTAAGATCACAGGCTTAAAGCCCTGCTTCGCAAGCTCATATCCGCAAAAAAGTCCTGCCGGTCCGCAGCCTATAACAACTATACTCTTATCCGAAAGCTCTTTTCCCTTATTATCTGCACCATCCACATGACTCCAGAAATCGTAGGTCTTCTCAGAAACCACCGAAACATTCTTATCTTTGCAAGCCTTAACTATTTTATCCTCAGGTTTTCCATTCACCTTAAGATCAATGGTATAAATGTGGTATAACTCCGGCTTCTTCCTTGCATCCAGAGAATGCTTTATTATTTGAAACACGGCTACATCTTTTTCTGAAATTCTAAGTATCTTCGAGGCATTTTTAATAAGCATCCGATCTAAATATTGTTTATCAGTGCTTATCTTCTCATCATGTTTAATTTTAATCTGATTGATTCTTATCATGTATTCGCTTTCTATTATCAATAACCGGGGCAACTGACCGGATTTGCAGCTTAAACCCACAAATCCGGTCAGGCCCCGTCTTGATTATATTACAATGAAGCAGCGCATCCGGCGATACTTCCACTGGTCCAGGCAAATTGCAGGTTGTAGCCGCCGCATCTTCCATCAACGTCGAGGAGTTCTCCGACACAGTACACTCCCGGAGCACCCTTGCAGGAAAAATCACTTCCGATGTCTCCCAGGCTTATGCCACCGGTTGTAACCTGTGATGCCTGATAGCCGTAGCTGCTGTCAATGGCAATTTTCAGATTTCTGTAGTTATCCAGGATGCAATCCGCCATACTTACGGATATATTTTTCATCTTCATCTTTCTGCCAAGCTTCATTCTGCCAAGTACCATTTCAGTTATACCACTGTTGGCAAAACCCTGCAGGAATTCCTCAAGGCTTCTTTCGTCTTTGAGGCGCAGCATATCTGATTTAAGCGCTTTGAAATCGCTCTCATCGTAATCCGGAAAGAAATCGATCACCGCAAAGATCGGCTTTTTCTCTTCGATAAATCTTATGACATCTCTTGATGCCTGCATTACAGGTATACCCGAAATTCCGTCATGGCTAAGCTGGATTTCTCCGTACTCCTTTGCTATTACTTCTGTTCCCAAAATAAAAGAAACCTCTGCAGCAGCTCTTGCTCCCGTGGAAGGCATTATCTCTCCATCCGCCACCTTAAATCCTACAAGTGCCGGATAAGTGTCTTTTACAGACATCCCGATATTCTTGCATATGTAATAGCCATCTCCTGTGGACATGGTACTTTTGGCGCCTGAAAGTGCACCCATTGCAAGGATCACGGCATCAGCTTCATACTCCGCCTTATTGGAGTTCAGCTTCACCCTTCCGTTTTCAAGATGCATTACTCCCTTTACCTGTTCACCGAAATTTACAGCTATTCCAAGTCTTTTTATCTCATTTACAAGAGCATTAACGACGCTCATAGCCTGTCCGGACACCGGATAAATGTAACCGTCTTCGCTTTTTACAACAACTCCAAGAGATTTAAAGAATGATATGACATCCTCCACACCATAGGTAGAGAGCCATTCCTTCATTCTCCCTCTTGCAGAGGCGTTGTAATATTCCTCTCTCATATCAAGATTGGTCAGATTGCATCTGCCGTTACCCGTCATAGAGAGTTTTTTGCCAAGACAGGAATTCTTCTCAATAATGGTGACTTTCGCACCGTTTCTTGCTGCGTAGATAGCTGCGCACATTCCGGCAGCTCCACCGCCTGCAACAATTATTTCTTTATTCAAATTCAGCCCTCTTCATATCTGTCGCGTCTGATTGCAACGGAAATGCCGTAGAAAAGTTTTCCAAGCGGTATCTTGCCAAGCTCATGTGCAAGGATTCCTCCTGTAACAACCATGACCAGCATATAAACCGCCCAGAAAAGCACAATGCAGATGATCAACGTAAGAATGTCTCCGATGACATTGATAAGCAGTTTATTTATTAAAAATACTACAAGCCCTGCAGCCGCAGAAGAAGCCACAGGAAGTATCAGACTCTTCATCCATTCATAATGATGATGCAGCACCTTCGAAAGCATGAAATAACATGAAGCATCATAAACTCCGACAGACAGAAGACATGCCAGCAGAACCCCCATTATGCCCATATTAAACGGCCACACAAATAATAGAAGACAGACAATGTGAACTGCCCATCCGATTCCAAGGTTGACCAGTATAGCTACTGATTTGCCCATATGATTTAGCAGCCAGGAAGCCATGAGTGCATGACATGTGCAGAGTATCATGATTCCTCCGAGGCTCATAAGTGAATTGGCAAGGTCATTGCTCTTTCCGTAAATTGCAATCAGCAGGGTTTCTGCTGTTGCATATACAAAGACAGAAACCGGGACAAAAAACATATTGGAAAATCTTATCAGTCGCTTATACCTGTCCCTCGCGCCTTCGTATTCATCTCTTTCAATCCTCGCCATTACTCTGTTCATCGGCTTTATATAGGGCATGGTACAGATAATTGTAAAAAGAACTATTGTGCAGATAACATACCCTGCATACGTTCCGTAGCTGGACATATAATCAATATCGGCATGGAATTTCCTGGTAAAAATGCAGTAAAAGCACATATCTGCAATAACTGCCAGCGCAGGAGTTGCATACAAAGGCATAATAGGCCTTATTCCTGCAAGTACATCGTTTTTGTTGTCAAGATATCTCGGAGCACCGTTTTTAACGAGCTTCTGTATCTCGCCCTTTCTCAGGTTATAACTGATTACGGTCTGGATAAATCCAACAAGGCTTCCAAGAAGGATCCCCGCCATAAGTCCCGTCGAACCATACACTGCGCTGAACTCATCTGCATGAAGAAGTCCGTTGACTTTAAGCCCATAGTTATAAAGTATGGCTACCGCAATAGTTCCTGATACAATTGACACCAGTGCAATAAGCAGATCTGAAAGCATGATAGGCTTGGTGTATCCTATGCCCTGCAGATATCCGCGAAGTACACCCTGGATTCCCAGTAATATTATCGAAGCACCGGCCAGGATCAGCTGTATAAACCCTCTGTCAGAATCAAGCACAGCAGTGCTAAGCGTGTAGCTGAATGCGATCAAAAGACCTCCCGTCACCAGCGAGCATATACTGAATATCCTCATGGATCTGTGCATATTGGTCTCTGCATTGTGAAACTGTGATCTTCTGGCGCGCAGCCTTACCATGATATAAACAGCCTTTTGTACAGCCAGTACAAAACTGCAGTAAAACATTCCATAGATAAAAAACGGTGAGGCAGCAAAAAACGCTCCCTTATCCCCACATATTCTTGTTGCCACAATCCAATAAACCATCATTACCAATACTGCAAGGTAAACGGTGGCTGTCAGGATGTGAGGCCTTATTCTCTTCTCTTCTGAATAGGTCTTCATATTCTATTTCCCCGCACAGAAATCAGTCTCTGGTTATACCAAGTTCTCCCAGAGCATCCTCCTGTTTTTTTTCCATAACCTTTGCCTCTTCCTCTTCCATGTGATCATAACCGCACAGATGAAGCATACTGTGTGCTACCAGAAAGGCAAACTCCCTCTTTACGCTGTGGCCATAGTCCTTGGCCTGAGAACGAACTCTGTCCTCATTTATTACAATGTCTCCAAACATGATCCTGCCGGTGTCCGGGTCAAGAAGATCTACCAGCTGTTCTCCCAAAAGCACTGAGAAATCCCCTGCTTTCTCATAGCTTACATTTGGAAAAGACAGTACATCTGTCGGTGCATCAATCCCCCTGAACTCCTTGTTAAGCTCATGTATTCCTTCGCTGTCTGTGATGGTAAGGCCAACTTCCAGATCGGCAGCGCAACCTTCCATCTTTAAAACAGTGTCTGCAACACTGTTTGCCAGTTCCTCTATATCGAAGCCAAAATCAGCATTGGCTTCATTCTCAACGTAAAAAGTCATAGTATAATTTCTCTTTCTTGAGCAGAGCTCTCATCTTGTCAAAATCCCTGAAAGTAACGGCGTAGTCCTTAAGATCTCCGTCAGCAGCTTTTTTATCAAGAATGCCATCTATCAATTTGTCATAATCTATTTTAGCATCTTTGTTCTGTTTTATCAGATACATAATTGATGCAATTACAGTTTCGCTCAGCTGAACTGCCAGTGATTCCTTTGATTTGATCGCACCTTTCTCAGGTTCAATGTACTCGTGAAGAAACTCTATTGCCTCCACGGGAAAGTCATTCTCCACATAAAAGTGTTCCACATCAGGCCATTTAAGACTTCCGTCCAGAAGACCTATCCTGTGATAATAAGCGCAGGCTTTTACTGCCCTTGCATTAAAACCAAGTCCGAGAGCAATCCTCTCTGCAAGATATCCCGTATGGATTGCCCTGAAATACTCATCCTTGTCTTTTTCCTTGAGCGCGACAAGAAGCGGATACTCAACATCGTTGATTTCCATGTACATATCGTTGGATTTCCTGATGACATATACACCGAACATGTTAAGAAATATCAGAAGAATGATCAGATTCAGCATCAGATTCAGTATGGGAAGTATCAAAAGATTGATGGAAAAAGTCCTGTTCTGAAACAGCACATTAAAAGCTATAAGCAGCACTGCCTGCATCAGCATTGAAATAAATACCGGAAGTGCAACCTGCGTATTCTCTCCAAGGTCCTTAAAAAGAGCCAGCGCTACAGTTCCTGCGAGAACATACATGAACAGCTCACCAATACTTCCGCTCTCTTCAAGCATTACAGAAAGAGTTACAAAGAATACTCCCGATAGCATACCTATCTCTGTGTTGGAGAACAGTGCCAGTATAACAATAAGCGACATATACGGCCAAAATGCACTGGGAATCAGGGAAAAGATACATGACAAAACCACCATGATCATGTAAACAACAAAATATCTGTTTCTCTTATAGAAATTGTCGTAGGAGAACCCTTCCTTGCCCCTTCCTGCAGCATCCAGCAGCATGAAGATTATAGTCCCTGCACCGATCAGAGAAACAATGGTGTTTCGCATTATAGCCTCATGGCTTTTTCCCAATATAAATGATATGCCAAATACGAACGCCCCCGTGAACAGGAACATAATGGCATACAGAATCTTTATCCTGTTAAGTGACCCCTTCTCACTTTCCATTTAACGAACTTCTCTCCAACTTCTGAACTCTTTTCCTGGTCTGCTTATTGGCAGCCTTTTTTTCATAGTCCTCATATGCTTTGACAATCTTCTGAACAAGAGGATGTCTTACTACATCGGCACTTGTAAGATTACAGAAGGCTATATCGTCAATGCCTTTTAATACTGAAGTTGCGACATCGAGTCCCGACTTTGTTCCGGGCGCCAGATCCTTCTGCGAAGCATCACCTGTTATTATCACCTTGGAGCCAAAACCGATTCTGGTCAGGAACATCTTCATCTGAGCAGGTGTAGTATTCTGGGCCTCATCCAAAATAATGAAGGCATTGTCCAGAGTTCTTCCCCTCATATATGCCAGCGGAGCAACTTCTATCAGTCCCTTCTCCATATTCTTTATAAAATTCTCTGTACCCATGATCTGATAAAGAGCATCGTACAAAGGTCTTAAATATGGATCAACCTTGCTCTGGAGATCGCCCGGCAAAAATCCGAGCTTTTCGCCTGCTTCAATGGCAGGTCTTGTCAGGATAATACGGCTTACTTCATCCCTCTGAAAAGCTGTGATAGCCATAGCCATGGCAAGATAGGTCTTACCTGTTCCGGCAGGGCCAAGACCAAATACGATCATCTTATTTCTTATGGCATCAATATATCTCTTTTGTCCAAGTGTCTTGGGTTTGATCGGCTTTCCTGAAACCGTATGACAGATAACGTCCATATCTATTCCGGCAAGAACGTTATCCTTCTCCCTGACCTCTTTCTCCATTGTATCATCATTCTTGAGAGAAATGGCATATTCCACGCTCTGCTCTTCAACCAGAGATCCTCGTCTTGAAAGTGTTACCAGCTCTCTGATAATCTGAGATGCTCTGTTTGCTCCTTCCTTGTCGCCGATTATGTGGAGCTGTCCGTTTCTGTCTATGATCTCAACGGAGAGGCTCTTTTCAATTTTTCTGATATAACTGTCGTTACCGCCAAAGATATTTCTCTCATCCTCAGCTGTAAGCTGCAGTGTCAGTTCTGTGATCTCACTCATACATATCCCCAAATCTGTTATTTATGATAGGGCTCGTTATTTATTATCCTGTAGCCCCTGTATATCTGCTCAAGCAGTATTACCCTCATCATCTGATGCGGGAAAGTCATATCCGAAAAACTTATCCCCTGATCCGACCTTTTAAGCACACTCTCATGAAGTCCCAGCGATCCGCCTATCACAAACTGAATATGGCTGACTCCCGAAAGCGCCTTTTTATCCAGGAAGTCCGCAAAGCTTTCAGATGAGAAGCGCTTGCCGGCTATCTCCAAAGTACATACAAACGCGTGGTCATCGATACTCTTAAGAATCCTCTCAGCCTCTTTTTTCTTGATCTGATCGCATATGGCAGGCGGCGCATCATCCGGAGTCTTCTCATCCTGAACCTCGATCACATCAAGTTTGCAATAGCGCGTAAGCCTCTTGGAATACTCTGCAATAGCATCATTCCAGTATTTCTCTTTTATTTTACCGACAACTATAAGTGTTATCTTTATCACAAGTACTCCTTATTTCCTTGCACTTCCGCCGGTTATTATGCCTGTAACACCATTTCCCCTGGCACCTTCCTTAGTCATGTAGATATGGCGCTCATTATCTTTCTGAAGACTAAGTACAGGAATCCTGTCCCGGTCATCAACTGCTGCATATAAAACCTGCTCCCAGGTTCCTGCATCGCATTTGCCATCCCATTCGGTTGTTTCACCGTTTTTGTTCACGATGATAATATACATATCACCATTATAGTAGCCATCCTTGAAACCGCCAATGGCATTCTGAAGATATACGTCACTATCATTCATATACTCAGAAACATAGTCATAATGTTCCTGTCCCTGCCCGCACGGAAGATCTGATTCCCATTCTCCTGAATACATATGCTCTTTTACAACATACTTACTGTAATTCGGATAAAAAGAAATCCAGGTTCCTTTGCCGCTTCTGACACCCTCTGACCATTCTCCGAAGTAGTACTGATCACCAGCATATATTGCAAGTCCTGTCCCGTTTGGAAGACCGTCTTCAGTAGTGTCTCCATAGTAATAAAAATCGTTACTTCCCAAAAGACTGTAGGACATGGCTTCAAATCTCTCAAGATGAGCGAGATCTCTTACTGCCTCTGTATTTCCATCGGCCCAATAAGTGTACATCTCGTGCATCTGCGACTTAATATCATATTTGATACCTTTATAAACATCTTTTAAAACTGCTGTGTTTGTTGCGTAAAAGCTGTTTCCTGAAACTGAATTTGCAGCTGTGTCCTTGTACTCTGACGTTTCAGGCTGTGAAACTTCTGCTGTAGATATATCTAAAACTCCCTGTTCGGAACTTTCTGTCGACGCTGCACTTTCTGTAAGTGTTCCTGTAGAAGCATCTGCCGATGCCTGAGATTTTGCATAATCAGTGATGTTTTCGTTCATCTTTTCTTCATCGCCCTTATTTTTACCTGAAAGGGCAAGAAAGAAAATCAAAATAAGCAATATAACCGCTGCGACTCCTGCGGTTATTGCAATCTTAATTTTTTCCTCTTTGTTCATGATATAATCTCCACTTCATTAACTTTGTTATTATATCATGGTATCAGGTAATTCTTAAGATTTACCGTCGAAAATTCTTAAGATTTCTTAAGAATTAGACTGTATTTCGAAAAAAACTGCCACAGTAAGTCTGTGGCAGCTCAGTAAGTACAATATTACTTTGAAAGATACTCATCGATACCCTTTGCAGCAGCCTTTCCGGCTCCCATTGCAAGGATTACCGTAGCAGCTCCGGTAACAGCATCTCCGCCGGCAAATACGCCTTTCTTGGAGGTCTGTCCGTTTGCTTCCTCAGCAACGATACACTTTCTTCTGTTAACTTCAAGTCCCTCGGTTGTTGAAGAGATAAGAGGGTTAGGTGATGTGCCCAGTGCCATGATAACTGCATCACACTCAATCTCAAATTCCGACCCCGGAATCTCAACAGGGCTTCTTCTTCCTGACTCATCAGGCTCTCCGAGCTCCATACGGATACATGTAATGCTCTTAACCCATCCGTTCTCATCAGCGTGGATCTCTACCGGATTTGTGAGTAGATCAAAAACGATTCCCTCTTCCTTGGCATGATGTACTTCTTCCTTACGTGCAGGAAGCTCTTCCTCACCACGTCTGTATACTACATGAACCTCTGCTCCAAGTCGAAGAGCTGTTCTTGCAGCGTCCATAGCAACGTTTCCGCCGCCGACAACAACGCACTTCTTAGCCTTCATGATAGGAGTTGTTGAGTTCTCATCAAAAGCCTTCATGAGGTTACTTCTTGTGAGGTACTCGTTAGCTGAGAACACACCCATAGCCTGCTCGCCGGGGATATTCATGAATCTTGGAAGTCCTGCTCCGGATCCGATAAATACAGCTTCAAAGCCTTCCTTCTCCATGAGTTCATCTATAGTAACACTCTTACCGATAACTACGTCCGTCTCAAGCTTAACGCCAAGAGACTTAACGTTCTCGATTTCCTTTTTTACAACAGCGTCCTTAGGAAGACGGAACTCAGGAATACCATAAACAAGTACTCCGCCGGCCTCATGAAGAGCCTCAAAAATTGTTACGTCATAACCCATCTTGGCAAGATCACCTGCACATGTAAGTCCTGAAGGGCCTGATCCGATAACAGCAACCTTTTTGCCCTTTTTCTCCTTGGCACCTTCCGGCTTAATGCCCATCTCACGAGCTGTATCAGCAACGTATCTCTCAAGTTTACCAATAGAAACAGGATCACCCTTGATACCTCTTACGCACTTACCTTCGCACTGGCTCTCCTGAGGGCATACACGTCCGCATACTGCAGGGAGTGCACTTGATTTGCTGATAACCTGATAAGCTTCCTCGACATTGCCTTCCTTAACCTTCTGGATAAATCCGGGAATATCGATAGAAACAGGACATCCTGCTACGCACTTAGGATTGGGACAGTTAAGGCATCTTGTAGCCTCACTCTCTGCTTCTTCTTTATTGTATCCAAGGCATACTTCCTTGAAGTTCTTAGCTCTCTCTTTTGCGTCCTGCTCACGAACAGGAACTCTTACAAAACCATCCATTTGTATCTCCTCTCTATAGTTAATACAATGATATACGGATTGCTTCGCTTCGCTCTCGCAATCCTACATACATTCGAAAATCGAAATGCTCATTATATTCGCATTTCTTTTTTTCTCATGCATGTTCGGTCTTCAAGGTCATGTAAATTTTCATGCAAGCATGAAATTTCCATGACTTTGAATCCCTATATCATTGACAGTTCCCACATCCGCCGTGGTGAGTGTCGCCCTCCTGAGCCTTGAGCATGAGTCTGCCCTCCTCAGTCTTGTAGAGCTTCATTCTGTTCATAGCCTGATCAAAGTCAACCTTGTGACCGTCAAACTCAGGTCCGTCTACACAAGCGAATTTAACTTCTCCGCCAACAGTAAGTCTGCAGGCTCCGCACATACCTGTTCCGTCAACCATGATCGGATTCATGCTTACGATTGTAGGAATTCCGAGCTCCTTAGTGAGCTTGCAAACGAATTTCATCATGATCATAGGTCCGATTGCTACGCAGTGATCATACTTGTGACCTTCATTCCACAGATCCTGAAGTGCTACTGTTACCATACCGCTTCTGCCATAGGATCCGTCATCTGTTGTGATGTGAAGGTTACATACTTCTTTGAATCTGTCCTCAAGGATAACAAGGTCTTTATTCTTGGCCCCGATAATTACATCGCACTCTACACCATGTTCCTTGAGCCATTTTGCCTGTGGATATACAGGAGCTGTTCCAACACCTCCTGCGATGAAAACTATCTTTTTCTTTTTGAGTTCTTCGATATCTTCCTCAACAAGATCAGATGGCTTTCCAAGTGGTCCTACAACATCAGCAAGCTCATCCCCAGCCTTAAGTTTTGAAAGTTTGTAGGTCTCTGCACCGATAGCCTGAACAACGATTTCGACAGTCCCCTTCTCTCTGTCGTAGTCACAGATTGTAAGCGGGATTCTCTCTCCGTCCTTGTTGACGCGGATGATCAGGAACTGTCCCGGCAAACATGAGCCTGCAACACGAGGAGCTTCAACAATCATCTGAAAAATGTTTGTTGTAAGCTCACGGGCTTCCAAAATTTTGAACATAAAAA
>CAMORK010000019.1 GCA_946623755.1 uncultured Butyrivibrio sp.
GTTCTTGTCCATTTCATCTTTTCAATCATCGCGTACTCCTCCTTCTTCTTAGTATTTTATGCTGAAAGATAATTCTCCCTTAGTAAATTCTACCATTTCGCATATATTTAAAAACCTTCAGAGAATCCAACGGGTGTCCTTCGAAATCAAAAAGAGCCTGATTATCCCAGGAACTTCCGCCGTAGTAAAGACCTGCATCCTCCGGATCATAATCTGAAGCGTAGCTGCTGGCCCATCCACTTCCATATTTCTCCCAGATAGCGGAGTTGTCTGCATCAGCAGGACCTACAGGGATCCACGCACCTTCCCAGTAGAAAACACCTATGCCCCCTACCTCATTCACATTCTTACAAATGTCACGTATCATTGTGGCCTGTCCTATGGCAGACGCGGGATAGCCCTTTACCAAATCATTAGCAGTAAAACTGTTTGCTGATCCATCGCCATCTGAAGTGGTATAGCAATAGGACGTCTCTGCTATGAAAGCCTTTTTCCCGTACTTTTCTCTAATAAGCTCAAGGACACGACTCATATTTTCAAAGCTTCCATCCCAGAAGGGATAATAGCTCATACCAATCATGTCAAAATCAAGTTTGCCACGCACCAGCCTGTCAACCAGAGTAAGTACATCTGCTTTGTCTTCGATCCTGGTATAGTGGACAACTACAGCAATCTCTTTTCCGTAAGCTTCTGATACTTCACGTACTGCCATGCTTCCCGCTTTTAACAGTTCAAGAACCTTTTCAAACTGCCGCTCTCCTGAAATTCCATAGTTAATCTCATTACCAACCTGTACCATCCCTACATCTACGCCGGAATCAAGAAGCTGTGAGAGGCTGTCTTTAGTGAATTCATAGAGGGCATCCGCTTTTTCTTCCACGCTCATGCCCTCCCAGGCTTTGGGAGCGTGCTGTCTCTTAGGATCTGCCCAGAAATCGGAGTAATGAAAATCTATCATTACTTTCATCCCATTGGCAGTAGCTCTTTTCCCAAGCTCAACAGCTGTTGGAAGGTCATTATTACCGCCACCATACCCATTCCCATTTTCATCATAAGGATCGTTCCAGACTCTTAAGCGGATATAGTTAATCCCTGAATCAGCATAGATTTTGAATATATCCTGCTCTTTGCCGTCAAAACCATAGTACTTAACACCACTTTTTTCTTCGGTCAGTACTGAAGATGCATCCATTCCAAATATGAAATCATCTGAAAGTCCATCAATAGGCGATTCCCATGTTTCTTCCGGTACTTCCTCAACTACTTCTTGCGTTTTAACCGTCACTTCTTGCGTTGATACCGGTGTAAGCTCAGTTTCTAAATCTCTACAGCCAGTTAGTAATATCAAAAGAATCATCGCCAAGACGTTATATACTACTTTTTCCATAATCCAATCTCTCTTATAAAAGATTTCATTGTCCACCCTCTAGTCGTTTATGCTGAAATAATTGCTCTACAAATTTGAATTCTCTTTAATGAACTGCTCAAGAATTTCGGCAGCGTCTCCGATTATCTCAGGGCAGGGTCTTTTCTTGTAATACTCAGTCGTTCTGGCTTCCGGAACCGGCACATCGTGGCGCACATTAAGGCCCAAAAGCTCACGACACACAATTGATCCGTGCTGCTCTTCAAATCTGTGAGCGAGCTCCTGAATCCTGGCGTAATGATCCGCCTTGACCTGTCCTGTCTCAGGTCCGTCGTAGCCATATAAAAGACCTGCAACCATAAACATTCCGCTGACAGATCCGCAAACTTCTCTCAGCCTTCCCATGCCTCCGCCAAAGGATGACGAAAGCTTTGAGAGAGTCGCTTCATCCATATCCAACATGTCCGCAAAAGCAAGAACTATCGACTGCGAGCAATTATAGCCTTTCATGAAATTAGCCATTGCCGCTTCTCTGCGTGTCATACCAAAATCTCCTTATATTGCATCATTTTTGTGAAATTAAATATTAAAACAAAAAGTGTACTTTGAACAGTGGGACTTACAAGAGGCTTAACACCGCGCCTATGACTTGGACTTGGAAAATACGGAAAGAGCCTTGCAGAGAATCCTTATCTTATGGGCACTGATATCAGCTGCCACTTTTTCTCACTCTTCGTCTCTTATCTTATCAAGTGCATCGCTTATGACCTTCTCGTCATGCAAAAAGACAAGACGTGTACCAATCCATGTACTAATTATCACGTATATCCAGGTCAGATTCAATGTCCAAATTTCGCCACCTACTACAGTGTTATATGAAAAAATATCAATCATAGCTTTCATGAAAGCACCGCCGTCAAGACCGCCAATGCACTCATCCATGTGGCGGAGGATCCCACCCTGTTAAATAGTTTCTGATAAGTACTGTGATCCCCGTAGCCGGCACAAGATTACATGATTTTTCGCACAAAAAAAGCGCAACTGCGGTGAGTTGCACTTTTCATTCGGTGAAATGCAAAAAACAAATCACCGTTTTATACTTTTTCTGTTTCTTCAGGAAGAATTATATCCGCCGTAGTATTAGGCGGAACAACAATATCTATCTTGTACTTGCCATTTTCCTGTAGGGTCCATGCACATGACACGGTTCCGTATATGCTGTCGTAACTAAAGGATGCCCTTGTAAAATGTCCTCCAGGCCTTGGTGCTATACAAAAGTGATTTTCTCCATCCACTTTAATGCCGCACATCTCAGAGAATATCCATTCGCAAACAGCTCCCTTTGAATAATGGTTTAGGGACGCTATTCCGCCGCCCAGTCCGTTGTCGGAAGCAGGTCCGTTCCAGTCTTCCCAGATAGTGGTCGCACCGGTTTTCGGCATGTAGAGCCATCCCGGTTTTTCTTCATTTTCCAGAAGCTTATATGCATAGCTTAAATCAATCCGCTGAAGGACATACAGAATAAGAGGCGTTGATAAAAAGCCGGTTCCGACTCTCCAGCCGTATTCATCAAGTGCCTTTATGAGTCTTCTCTGTGCACACCCTTTTTGAGACTCGTTCAAAAGATCAAAGTACAGCGGACGAACAAGGCGAGCCTGTCTGTTTGTATCAAGAGAAAATTCTTTGTTTTCTACAAGCTCCTGATAAGCTCTCCTGCAGCCTTCAGAATAATCCCGATACTCCTTTGCATCCTGCTCTTTTCCAAGAGCAATGGCAATCTCGCTCATAAGCCCTAAAACATAACTTGTGTATGCTGTAGCTTCTTCAGGCTTGGCTTTTGAAAAGTCTTTAAAAGACGTCTTATGAACATCTTCAGGCTCGGCCCATTCACCGTAATGCTGTCCTACATTGTAGAGATATTTGCGGTTTTCTTTTGATATCTTAACTTTTTCAGACATAAGAGCCGAGTGCCTGCCAAGGCGCCCGATGACAAACCTTGCATACTTTTGCATGTTGTCATAGTACTTTTCGATAAAAGAAATATCGCCGTATTTCTTCCACAGTCTGTAAGGGATCATGATACCCGCATCAGCCCAGCCTACTGAACCATCCAATGATTTCATGTAAAAGTCGGTTCCGCCCTCAGGTGCTATCTGTGTAAATGCACCATTCTTTCGCTGAAGGTCACAGAGATCTCTTTCATACTTGTCTGCAAAAGGTGCATAGTTCACCATAAAGCTTGCAGTATTTACAAATATCTGAGCATCTCCGGACCAGCCATGACGTTCCCTTGTCGGGCAGTCTGTAGGAAGATCGGCAGAGTTGTTCTTAAGAGACCAAAGTGTATTTTCAACGAACTTGTTAAGAAGTTCATTTGAACTGTCAAAAGAGAACGTAGTCTCAAAATCGGAATAAACAGCAATGGCTGTAATATCCTCCGGATGTATCTCCACATCACTTTCAACAAGAACATATTGGAATCCGAAAATCGCAAATCTGGTCTTGTAATAGTTGTCTCCATCTTTACAGAAATACTCTATCTGCTGAAGCGGAGTTACATAGTCTTTCTTGACGCACTGAATATTTGCCTGAGTAAACTCTCCGTTCTCATCGAGCTTTTCTCCGAATCTCATAAAGATTCTCTGCCCGGCTTTGGCACTTACTTTAAACTCGACATAACCTGCTATATTCTGCCCGAAGTCAAAGACCTTTTTGCCGCTTGGCGTAATGATAAGTTTGGGACTTGTAAATCTCTCATGTTCTGTAAGCGCAAAGTTATCGGAAGCAGTTGGGATCACGTTATACTTAGCTGTCTTTGCCCTTCCCCATACAGCTTTCCTCATATCCTCTTTTGATGCATCATAGATTTCGCCGTCCTTGTTGTCGGCAAATCTTATCGGACCATCATTTGTCCATTCAAAGTTTTCACTTGAGCAGATGACCTTTTTGCTGCCATCAGAAAAATAAACCTCTATCTGAGCAATGAGCCCTGTCTCATTTCCGTAGAAATTCTTTATACCCCAGGCTCCGACAGATCCTCTGTACCATCCGTCTGCCAGCATAAAGAAAAGGTCATTGTTTCCCTCTTTTACCAGCCCGGTGATATCAACTGTCTGGTACTGAACTCTTTTTCTGTAATCTGTATGTCCCGGTGCAAGGCAGAAGTTTCCGATCTTTTCGCCGTTTAACTGACCTTCATACAGGCCACAGGCAGACATATAAGCTCTTGCCTTAACAACCTTCTTTCCCGTATCTACTATAAAGCTCATTCTGAAGCAGTCTACCGGGTATCTGGTTTTTCTTTTTACCAGGTAGTTACCTGTTATCCAGGTAGCCATCCAGTCGCTCTCATCAATAAGTCCAAGCTCAAAAGTAGCTTCTTCGCTTGGCTCTCCCTTATTGCCTTCTTCATCCCAAAGCTCAACACTCCAGGTTATTCTCTGTCTGCTCTTTAACTCTTCTCCGCCCCAGGGAATCAGGTGCATTTTGGAGGAATTAGTCTTCTCAGAGTCCCAGACAACATTTCCATCATCATCTTTTGCAATGATCCTGTATGCTGTCTGCTCTTTGCCTCCTTCGCAGACCCAGCTAAGTCTTGGCCTTGTGTAATCTATTCCGATAGGATTGGTTAAGTACTCTGTTTTTAGTCTGATCGCTTTCATAGCTTACCTTCAATCTGCGTTGTAGAATTCATCAATAGTTCTGATCAGTCTGCTCGCGTTTATCTCAAGCTGTTTTCTTGAAAGTGTTCCATCCTTAAGCGCCTTAAGAACCCTCTCATAGTCCTTCTTTGTTCCCGGCATGAACAGTTCTCCACCGGCCTTTGCAACTTCATCAGAAAGAGCATTGCGATAAACGGACTTTGAACTTGTCATAACCTCCATAACCCAGTCTGTCATCACTATTCCCTTAAATCCAAATTCAGATCTTAAGATGTCCTCAATGAGTCCTCTGTGCTCGGAAGTATGTGTGCCATTGAGCAGGTTGTAGCTGGTCATGACTGCCTTGGGCTGAGATTTCCTGACGCAGATATCAAAGCCCCTGAGGTATATCTCTCTCATTGCTCTTTCGCTTACCTGAGAGTTATTGCAGTAGCGGTTAGTCTCTGCATTATTGGCAGCGTAATGTTTTACTGTAGTACCGCATCCCTTGTGCTTTTGCACGCCTCTGGTGATGGCTGCTGCCACTTCACCTGACACAAGCGGATCTTCCGAATAGTATTCAAAGTTTCTTCCGCAGAGGATGCTTCTATGGATGTTAAGAGCAGGTGCAAGCCAGAGATGTACTCCGAACTTCTCCATCTCTTCACCAACTATATCTCCAAGCGCCTCTGCCAGTTCTGTATTAAAGCTCTGAGCGATAGCTGTACCGATAGGGATCATGGTTGCCGAATGCTCTTTAATAACGGCATTCTTTGGAACTTTCTTTCCGCCAACGATCAGCTTAGCTATAAAAGCTGTCACCGGCCCCATCATCTCAAGCATGCTCTCAGGCATCATACCGTTATTTCCGGCAGAATACTGATTTTCGCCATCTTCGTAATACTTAAGTGAAATCCTGATTCCCGCAGGGCCATCAGCCATGATGAGAGACTTTATTCCTTTTTGGGCAAGCTGAGAAGTTGTTTCTCCAGCAGCACCTGCAAGATGTGTCGCAGCATTACCGATAATACTGAGTCCTTTTGCATTTGGATCAAAGTTTCCGATCTGCATGAAAGAAAGCTCTTCATCCGTCAGGTTCTTTATCCTTGGGTCTACAGGTACCTCGCTGTCAAAAGAGACTTCTCTTTTCTCAAAGTCATCGGCAGTAAGTGTGATGGCTGTGATACCTTCAGGAATTGATTCCGGCTTAAAATGCTCAGACTTTATGTCTGTAAAGTCAGGCTTTCCAAGACAGTTCCTGGTCTTTAGAGTTGTAACCGTTTCTTCCAAAGTAGCAACTGCAGCAATTTTTGTATCCACTGAGCTGTTGCCGACCCTGATCACATATCTGCCCTTCTCAAGAACATAACTTTCAGAGTCCTCATCATAGGAAGCAAAATCAGAAAGCCTGAATGATATCTCAAGCTTACATTCTGATCCGCTATCAAGAAGCGGAGTCTTGGCATAGCCTACCAGCTGCTGATATGGCTGATCAAGCTTATCCTCAGGGACTGAGAGATAAAGCTGCACAACCTCTTTTCCTGCACAGCTTCCTGTATTCTTGACAAGCACCTCACATGTAAAGGTGTCATTCTTAGCCTTTACGCCCAATACCTTAGTCTCAAATGTTGTATAAGACAGCCCAAATCCAAACGGGAACAGAGATGTCTTTTTAAAGGTATCAAAGTAGCGATAGCCCACATATATACCCTCTTTGTAGCGATTATCGTTCCAGTCGCCAAAGGTTCCCTCCGCCGAATACTCTTTAAATTCCGCCCAGGTTGTTGTGAGCTTACCTGAAGGATTCTGTTTTCCCAGAAGGATATCCGCAAGTATAGCTCCGCAGTCAGTTCCAAGCTGGGATAAAAGGAGAATGTCTTTTACCTCCATTACAGGTGAAAGATCAACTACACCTCCGACATTTAAAACAAGCATGAACCTGTCATACATTTTATTCAGAAGAAGGATGTCACGGATCTCAGACTTTGACAGCTTTACATCTCCTTCTAAAACCTCTCTGTCGCTTCCCTCTCCGGAATTTCTGCTGACAACATATATGGCTGTATCGCATACCTTTGTGATCTCAAGGTCATGGTCAGGCTCCTTCATGGTCTTACCCATGGAATACATGATCGCATTCTCATGCTTTGCCTTTGCCTGCGCCTTAAGTTCCTTAAAGAACTGCTTTTTTGCCTGCTTTCTTACCTCATCATAGGCATCAAGCCAGCTCTTTGAAGCAATGATAAATCCTGCTCTTTCAAGTCCCTGCTCTATTGTGAAAGTCTCTTTTGAATTAACCTCTCCCGAACCTGTACCGCCCTTTATCGTGTAGCGAAGTCCGGCGCCGTAAGCTGCAATCTTACCTGATTTTTCTAAAGGAAACTGTCCGCTCTTTTTAAGAAGAACCGTGCACTCCGCTGCATTACTGAGTACAAATGATAATCTGCCTTCGCCTTTTCTTTCCATAGTTATCTCCTTACTTTCTTGCAGCTATCTCTTTCTGAATTTCCGGAAGTCTTTTTTCCAGATCAAATCGCACAGCAAAAGCAAACAATACGATGAACAGAATAAGAGGAATATAGATGCTGAATGTATATATAGCCTGAATAACAGCAGGTGAAACAGTTGTTGCAAGCCCGTCGTAAGCTGCAAGACCAAGGCACCATCCAATTATTGAAGCTCCGATACCCGATCCGACCTTATTACCAAAGCTGCATGCGCTCTGGGCTGTAGCAACCATTCTTCTGCCATACTTATATTCATTATAATCAATAGCCATGGCAGACATAACCCCCATGAGGCACATCATTGGAATATTTGCGAAAGTGCCGAAACATGAAAGAGTGGTGTTATAAATAAAATGAGTAGGGTTAAAGAGTCTTAAAGCTGTGCCGATTGCTCCGATAAGGAATGAAACTCTGAGTGTCTTTGTAACTCCGAGTTTTTTAGTCATCGGACCAACAGCTACAAAACCAAGAATAGTAGGTATCATACCGATGGCACCCTGAATGGCAACCAGGTTGTCATCACCGTATATCCACTTGCAGTAATATGTTCCTGACGCGCCACTTATTCCATAAGAGATATTAGCACAGAAATTCATGATCAGGATCATTACCCAGTACTTGTTTCCAAAAAGAGATTTGAGCGCTTCTCCAAAAGGTACCGGAGTCTCATCATCATGTATATCTTCAACCTGTACTCCCTCGCCGACTGCTGTTTCTTTTGCCTTCAGGTAACAGATGATCAGAGCAAGTGCAATAAACAGTCCGAAAATAGCTCCCATCTTGATCCATGCACTCTGATTACCGCCAAGGGCATTGGTAATAGGAATTACAGCTACTGCAATTATCATGCCCGATACATATCCGGAAGCTGCTCTCCATATTCCCATGGTTCCTCGCTCTTCCTGGCTGTTGGTTCTGACAACCAGTATAGATGAATACGGTATGCATATGGCTGTATAAATAACTGCTGAGAGCAAAACATTAGTTATAAGAAGATATCCAAGCTGCATTGTCTCTCCCAAGCCCTTTGGAACAGTGAAAAGAGAAATAATAACAATCGCTGCAGGTATAGCCATCCTCAGTATCCATGGTCTGTACTTCTCTTTTCCGGGGGCTGTATGATCAACAACGTTCCCCATAAAAATATCTGTAAATGCATCGATCACCTTACAAATAAGAAGCATTGTTGCTATTGCACCGGCAGCAATTCCCACCTTATCTGTGTAAAAGTATGTGAGTTGACCAACAAGTCCGGAAATAATGTTAAGCGAAAACTGTCCCAAACTATCAGCAAAATAGTCACCGGTACGCATAACTTTCTGTACACCATATTTGTCCAACCCTAATGGTTTCTTTGACATAATTTTTTCCTCCGTTTTACATAAATAGCTCTTATGTTGACATTATAAGATTGGAGATAATAGAATTATTGTAGATATGTGAATATTATTGTAATTATGTTGCAAATTTGATCGTGCGGTAAATATATGAAAAACAATATCAAAGACGTTATAAACACATTGCAGATAATCTATAACTCCACATTTATGCCGATCCACTTATTTGAGAACGGTAAGTGCATCAGCTCAATGCCGGTTTCCGAACTTCCTGAGAATTTTATAATCACATACAGAAACAGTCTCGTTCTGGGCCAAAAATCTTTACATTATTTTTCCACAAAAGAATTCTTACTTGTGGGAATTATAAAAAGTGATACAAATGATCTGGATATCGTTATGGGACCTGTATCCACTACAGCTTTGTCTGAAGCAGACATTGACTCGCTGATAGCAAGCTACTCTCTGCCGGTTGATTACAAAGAACAGATCTGGGATTTTTACGACAGGACTCCACGTTTTACCATGTCGCAGTTTCTGAATATAATGACTCTTATCAATAAAGAATTAAACGGAAATATAATCGATGTTTTCGAGTATTTTGGTTTAACCGATAAGGCAAAAAAACAGAGCGTCGGAAAACATCATTCCCACGCTCTCATAGAAAATAAAGAACAGTCGCAGTTCCATGATACATACTTTTTCGAACAGCAATATTATGGCTATATAGAAAGAGGAGACCTTGAAGGTCTTCAGCATTTCATTCAGCAAGTACCCTCTTTTACAGAAGGACGTACCTCAAACGATTCGCTGCGTCAGGCAAAAAACATTTTCATTTCGACCACTGCAATAATAACCCGTCGGGCAATAGCCGGCGGCCTTGATATCGAAACAGCTTATCAGCTCTCCGATTCCTATATCCAGGAAGCTGAAAAAATGTCCGATCAGGCATCAATCCTGGCTCTAAACGCAACTTCTGCAATTGACTTTACAAGCCGCGTGGCGGAAGCCAAGATACCAAAAGGAATGCCTGAGGACATCTATCTGGCAATCCAGTTCATTGCAAATCATGTAAACCAGAATATCTCTGTAGAAGAGATTGCCAAACACCTGAACATGGACAGATCTACACTGTCCAAGAAGTTTAAAAGAGAGCTCGGCTTTAATATCAGCTCTTACATCATGCGTCGCAAACTTGAAGAAGCTAAGAGCCTTCTCACCTACACGGATAAGACTATCAGTGAGATAAGCGAGTATCTGTGTTTCTCAACCCAGAGCTACTTTCAGAATGTTTTTAAAGCCAAATACAAAATGACTCCAAAGGAATACAGGAAGAGTCAGAAGAAGTGATTTTTCTCTGCTCAGCTTATCTTCTAGCACTTGCTGCCATACGGTGATAGGTATGACGTATGCCACGTATACTGATGCTGTAGGCCATGATATTCTTAGGCGCAGCAATGCCGGGATGACCACTGTCTCCAATGTGGTGAATATCGGTTCCTGTCTGCTTACACATAAGGGCAATCTGCTTGATGGTCTCCTCATCAGTGCCCTCCTGACTGGTTCCGATTGCAGTCATGGAAAGTCTTCCCTTTTTGTGGATATAACTTACTCTCTCCCTTGCCCATTCAACAGTGATTCCGGGAACAGTTCCGGGCGCCGGAAGAAGAATGATATCAGCACCGGCCTCTGCAAAGGCGTCGATGTCTTCCATAGTCAGGATAGCATCCGCACCCTCTGTGATGATGCCTGCTGCATGCATCTTGCCGGAAGCGATGATCATATCATCTCCAACAGCCTCTTTTATCTCTCTGATTGCATTAAGAATACCTTCGTTGGTTACACCGATACCCGGGTTTCCGGTTATGAGGATCATGTTGACTCCCATGTCTCTGGCACGAACGGCATTCTCCGCATTGGCAATGCGTCCCTTGGTAAGAGCCCAGGGGTTGTCAGAACCTTCAATGATCTTACCCGGCTCAAGATTGATAGCAAGAGGAAGGCCGGTCAGCTCTTTTATCAGGCGCACAGTATCCTCTGCCTTATGCTCAGGAAGACCCTTAACATCAGGATTCCAGACATCAAAGATATTACAGAGAATAAAGTCTGAACCAAAGGCTGCACATAGCTCTGCATTGGATACATCCTCGCACTGAGGTGTAAACATGCCGATGCATTCAGTCATCAGAGTCCTTCCCTCGCTCTCAGCTATAGCGCTAATGAGCTCTTTTTTATCCATCTTCTCAAAATCACTTGCAAAGCTGTTTAAGATTCTTTTACCCATAAGCTGTACCCCCGTACATTAAATCTTAAAGTGCATATCCGATAAGAAGGCGAAGTACGTTCTCTGCTCCGTCCCTGTGGCTTCTCTCATAGCCATGGGAAGCATAAACTCCGGCACCGATAAGTCCGTGCTTAAGGTCAACACCGGATCTTAAGGTTGCCTCAACATCGCTTCCGTAGTGAGGATAGATATCAACTGCGTAGTCTGCACCGCTCTCTTTGGCCGCTGTAACAAGTCCCTTAACGATGTCATAGGAGTAAGGTCCTCCGCTGTCCTTGGCGCAGATAGAAACCTGCTTCTCGGTACATGTAAGGCCATCGCCGACACATCCCATATCCACTGAGATTGCCTCTGTACATCCTTCAGGTACACTTCCGCTTCCGCCGTGGCCAACCTCTTCAAACACAGTAATATGCGCATAAAGAGCTCTTTTGGGAGTAACCTTTTTCTCCTTGATATACTTGGCAAGTCCCAGAAGAATTCCTACGCTGAGCTTATCATCAAGAAATCTTGACTTGATATATCCCGACTTTGTAACTCTCACATTAGGCTCAAAGCATACGATATCGCCAACTGAGATTCCAAGCTTCTCTGTATCCTCTTTTTTCTTAACATCTTCATCAAGAACAACCTCACAGTTCTCCCAGGTTCTCTTGGTGTCATCATACTCGCCGTTTACATGGATTGACGCATTGTTGAGCTGGAAGGTGCCTTCGTAGATGCCGTCAAACTTGGTCACAACTCTGACATTTTCTGTCTCAGCGTTGTTTGGATTCATTCCGCCAAGGTTTGTCAGCTGAAGTCTTCCGTTGTCCTTGATTGTGGCAACCATTCCGCCAAGGGTATCAGTATGAGCCTCGAGAAGAAGACCGTTCTTCTTGTCCTTACCTGTAAGGTCAACAATGATTCCGCCCTTGTTGGTTGTTGTAGTTTTAAATCCGAGGCTCTCAAATTCCTTTTTTACCCAGGCAGCTGCTTCCTCAGTATAGCCGGTAGGTGAGTCAATGTTTAAGAGCTCAGTAGTCTTCTCAACAATAAAGTCCGTGTATTTGTTTAACTGTATCTTTTTCATATCTATTCTCCTTATTATCTTGTCAGGTCTTTGACCCATTTATATTTTCTAACCCTTATCATAACCCACGGGATCTTGCCCACTTCATCCAGGCAGGTGCAGGCATAGACCGCCAGAGGTGACCAGTGGAATACAAAGGCTCCGCACAGTGCCAGCGGAATCGCTATCATCCACATGCACACAATAAGACTGTATAGGTCAAAAAGCGTATCTCCTCCGCCGTCCAGGACACCATTTATAGTCACTGTGTTTACGCATCTTCCTATCATGTAAAAAGACATGATGGCCATCATCCAGATCAGATAGTCACGAGCCTTGTCGGTAAGGATCACTCCATTGACCACAAGCGGCGTAACTGCCAGGACAATTCCCGTTGAAATAAATCCGATCACAAATGATAGTTTAGTCAGTTTGATTCCATATTTTTTGCCAAGCTCAAGCCTTCCGGCGCCAAGCTCATTGCCAACGATGATTCCTGCAGCGCTTCCTATACCGTTACACATACAGCACACAAGGTCTCTTACCACCGCAGCTACGGAATTTGCAGCTGCTGCATCGACTCCCATGTGTCCCATTATTGCCGTATAGGATGTAAAGCCAATTCCCCAGCACAGTCCCCCTCCCATGAGAGGCAGGCACTGTCTGAAAAAGTCCTTCACAAGGTCTTTTGACAGAGAAAACATACGCCCAAGAGCAGGTCTTATATAGGTACCCTTTGTCGATATCAAAAGACATATTGAAAGCTCTATGACTCTTGAGATAGTTGTCGCCAAAGCTGCTCCCTTTGCTTCCATGGCAGGAAGTCCAAAAAGCCCGAAGATAAGCACTGCATTAAATGCAATGTTAATTACTACAGCTGCTGAACTAATGAGCGCTCCGGCCTTTACATTCTCAGTTACCTTCATGATAGTAAGGTAGCACTGGGATACACCTGTTATAAGGTATGACCAGCCGGCTATTCTAAGGTAAGAACTACCAATCGCGACAAGCTCTTTATCCCCTGCAAATATGGACATGAGTGCTCCGGGACAAAACTCACAGGCTGTAAAAAACAGTATTGATACCATTCCGCAGAACATCAGCATCAGGTCAAATATGTCTTCCAGGGTCCTCTTATCGCCCTTCCCCCAGTACTGTGCGCCAAGAATAGCTCCGGCAGCTGTCGCAGCCGAAAGGAACATATTCTGCACAAACTGTATCTGAGTGGCAAGAGAAACTGCTGTCATCTGAGCCTGAGCAACACGTCCGAGCATCAGGGCATCACAAGCTGCCACCAACGCCAGCATCAGGCTCTGGAGAGCAATTGGCAGTGATATTCTTATTAGATTTCTGTAAAACAGTTTATTGTCATTCATTGTTATTGCGTACTACGTACAGCCCATCTCAACTTGGTAGACTTGCTCCTTGGGTTTATCCTCTGTTCCTCAGCGGAGGGCCTTGTGACATCCTCTGAGATCTCGCTGTATATACCTTCCTTGTATAGGGCTTTAAAAGACTTCTTCACCAGCCTGTCCTCTCCTGAATGAAAGGTCAGGATAGCTACTCTTGCTCCCGGATTTAAGATGCCAGGAAGCTTTTCAAGAAATGAATACAGCACTTCAAATTCGCTGTTCACGTCTATTCTGAGAGCCTGAAAAACCCTTGCACAGCTCTTTTTGACAGCATCCTTTTTCTCCTCTTTGGGCACCTTCCAAAGGGCTGACTCTACAGCATTTCTTAAGGCCGTTGTCGTATCCATTGGATCTTTCTTTTTCATCAGGAAAAAGACCTTGTCGGCAATCTCTTCAGCATAGGGCTCATCTGAATTTTCTATGAGCATGCCCTTAAACTCGTCCTTAGTGATACCATGAAGTCTCTCAGCCGCAGACTCTCCGTGCTCAGGATCAAGTCTGAGGTCAAGAGGGCCGTCAATCTTGAATGAAAAACCTCTCTTGGGATCATCTATCTGCATGGATGATACGCCAAGGTCCGCCAGTACAAAATCAAATTTACCTGCTTCTTCGCAGACTTTATCTATATTGGCAAAGTTGATGAGCCTGAACTTAAATCTGTCCTCATCAAATCCAGCTTCCCGCAGTCTCTCAACAGTCTTCCTGGACTCTATAGGGTCAACATCAAGGCCGTATACACAGCCGCTCCCCTTAAGCTCCTCCAACATCTTCCTGGTATGTCCGCCATAACCGAGGGTACAGTCAAGTCCCTGCTCTCCGGGCTGAATCTTAAGGACCTCCAGGATCTCTTTTACCATAATGGAAATGTGCATTCCGGCAGGAGTTGAGCCCTTGGAAATAACATGAGCTACTGTATCTGCATACTTTTCAGGATTCTGTTCCTTATATTTTTCTTCAAATTTCTTCGGGTATTTGCCCGAGTAATGAACTCTTCTCTTATGTTTCTCTTCCATAGTCTCTTTTACCAAAAAGCCCCCTTGGTTATCTGCCAAGGAGGCCAATCAATACATTATTCATTACCAAACAGATCTCTTGTGTAAACCTTGTCTACAACATCCTTGAGTTCATCTGTGAGACGGTTTGCGATGATGAAGTCGCACTCCTTTTTGAACTTATCAAGGTCTCGTTCTACCCTTGAGTTAAAGAAGCTGTCGTCCTTGAGTGTTGGCTCGTAGACTACGCATTCGATACCTCTTGACTTGATACGCTTCATGATGCCCTGGATGGCTGACTGTCTGAAGTTATCCGAGCCTGCCTTCATGGTAAGTCTGTATACACCAACCTTATTGGGGTGAAGGGCCCATACTCTGTCAGCAATAAAGTCCTTCCTGGTCCTGTTGGCATCTACGATGGCCGTAATGAGGTTGTTGGGAACATCCTCATAGTTGGCAAGGAGCTGCTTGGTATCCTTGGGCAGGCAGTATCCGCCGTATCCAAAGGATGGATTGTTATAGAAATTACCTACTCTCGGGTCAAGACAGACACCGTCAATGATATTTCTGGTGTTGAGACCTCTCACCTCTGCATAGGTATCAAGTTCGTTAAAGAACGATACACGAAGTGCCAGATATGTATTGGCAAAGAGCTTAACCGATTCAGCCTCTGTGCTGTTCATAAACAGGACTCTGACATTCTCTTTAAGCGCTCCCTGCTTGAGAAGATCCGCAAACATGTGAGCTCTCTCAGCTGCCTCTTCGCTCTCCATGTTGTATCCGACAATTATTCTGGACGGATAAAGGTTATCATACAGCGCATGTCCCTCTCTTAAGAACTCGGGAGAAAACATGATATGATCCGTATGATATGTCTCTGACAACTCCTCTGTATATCCTACAGGTATTGTCGACTTGATGATGATATATGCATCAGGATTTTCTTTCCTGACCTGATCAACAACACTGAAGACTGAAGATGTGTCAAAGTAATTGAGCTTCTCGTCATAGTTTGTAGGAGTCGATACAATTACAAAATCTACATCTTCATAAGCTTCAGAAGCATTGAGTGTTGCTCTTAGCCTCAGCTCTTTTGCCTCTAAATACTCCTCTATCTCCTTGTCTACAATAGGAGACTTCCTGTTATTTATCATTTCCACTTTTTCAGGTATAACGTCAACTGCTGTCACATCGTTATACTGAGATAAAAGAACCGAATTGGATAATCCTACATATCCGGTTCCTACTACTGCTATTTTCATGAATTGTTTTCCTGTTCCTTTAGCTGTTCTTCTACAGTCTCATAGACCTGAATTCTCATCTTGTCTGCATCAGGCATTCCGATGAATATTCCGCCGTACTGGAATACGTCTCCAACCTTGGCAGCTCTTACTATCTGTATAAACACATGAAGAACTTCCTTGGTCCAGAGTCTGAGATTAGCCTCATAGTTATTACCAATCGTAAGCTGAGCATCTGTTGTAAATCCAAGACCGTCTCTGGAGCAATCACTTATCTCAATCTGCACGGGCTGTCCCTCTTCGTTGCCGCCAAGTCTTTTGATAATAAGTTCTCCTGAGAGTTCAAGCCTTTTGTGTTTTCTCTTTTCTTCCATTATGCACCCCCATATTTTGAAGAATTGATAGTAACCACTTTTATTCTAGCATATTTATTGCACTATTGCTCTTTATCATAGAAAAAGCACGCATCTCCAAAAGAAAAAAATCTGTATTTCTCCTTAATTGCTTCCCCATAGGCCGCAAGGACGTGCTCTCTGCCTGCAAGTGCAGAAACCAACATCACAAGTGTCGACTCGGGAAGATGGAAGTTTGTGATAAGACAGTCTGTTACCTTGAATTTATACCCGGGATAGATAAAAATTGAAGTATCATCAGACTTTTCTGTCAGCCTTCCGTTATCATCCGCTGCGCTTTCTATAGTCCTGCAGCTGGTGGTGCCAACACAGATAACTCTGTGTCCCGACTCTTTTGCCTTATTTATCTTCTCGGCAGCCTCGGCCGTAACCTGATACCACTCGGAATGCATTATATGTTCCTTAACATTTGTTACCTTGACGGGGCGGAATGTGCCAAGTCCCACATGAAGAGTAACAAACGCAAGATCTACACCCTTGTCCTGAATTTTCTGAAGAAGCTCATTAGTAAAATGAAGTCCCGCTGTGGGAGCTGCTGCCGATCCGTCATACTTGGCATATACCGTCTGGTACATGTTCTTGTCCTGAAGCTTGTGGGTGATGTAGGGAGGAAGTGGCATCTCTCCGAGTTTATCCAGAACCTCTTCCCATATTCCGTCGTAAAAGAACTTTACGAGTCTGTTACCATCTTCTACAACCTCAGTTATCTCCGCTGTGAGAATACCATCGCCAAAGCTTACCCTTGCTCCCGGGCGGAGCTTTTTGCCCGGCTTAACAAGGCACTCCCAGAGATCTGCTCCCCTTCTCTTAAGAAGCAGTATCTCTACAGCAGCGCCTGTTTCTTCCTTGACACCAAGGAGCCTTGCAGGGATAACCTTGGTGTTATTGAGAACTAGGCAGTCTCCGGGATCTAAATAGTTAATTATCTCGCTGAATACGTGGTGTTCTACTTCTCCCGTCTTTTTATCCACAGTAAGAAGTCTGCATTCATCTCTCCTTAAAAGAGGATCCTGTGCAATAAGCTCCTGCGGAAGGTCGAAGTAGTAGTCCGATGTGCTCAGTCCAATTTCTTTGTTTTCACTCATTATTTTCTATATTACTCGTTTCTAAAATCAATATTCTGAAGGAATGATACATATCCTCTGTATGCTTCGTAAAGGTCAGCCTTACTGATTGCCTCCCATGGTGCATGCATGTTAAGAACTGCAACACCGGCATCAATAACGTTCATGCCATAGAGAGCAAGGATGTATGCGATGGTTCCGCCGCCGCCGACATCAACCTTACCAAGCTCAGCTGTCTGGTAAACGATCTTGTCCTTCTCATAAGCCTTTCTGATCTCTGCGATAAATTCAGCATTTGCATCGTTTGATCCTGACTTACCACGTGAACCTGTAAACTTACTAAATACCAGTCCGCCACCTAAGTAGGAAGCATTCTTTTTCTCAAAGCATGAAGCGTAGCTGGGATCAAAGCCTGCGTTAACATCAGAAGAGAGCATGCAGGAATTTGCAAGACATCTTCTGAGTGCAAGGTCATTGTAGCCTTCCTTGGTGAGATTCATAAGCTCTGCAACAGCATTCTCAAAGAATCTCGATCTCATACCTGTTGCACCGACAGATCCGATCTCCTCCTTGTCAACAAGGATGCAGCAGGAAGTTCTCTTTACATTTTTGACATCAAGGATAGCTCTCATTGAAGGATAAGCACAAACTCTGTCATCATGACCGTAGCCAAGGATCATTGATCTGTCAAAGCCGGCGTCTCTACTCTTACCTGCAGGAACGATCTCAAGCTCAGCTGAAATAAAGTCATCCTCTGTGATTCCGTAGAGATCGTTAAGGATTGCAACGATTCCGCGCTTAACTGCACCTGAAACCTTGCTGCTCTCATCCTTCTCAGCCTTCTCTGCATCGATAGCATACTGCTCACCTGCTGAGAGCTTGGTATTCTTCTTGGCAGCTTTTTCCTTCTCGTCCTTCTCGATTACAAATGGTCTGTTACCTACTATAAGATCCAGAGCTTCTCCCTCGATAACATTGGAAGCCTTCTTGGCCATCTGATCCTGAGCCAGGTGAATAAGAAGGTCTGATACGAAGAATACAGGATCATCCTCATCCTCACCTACATTAAGCTGAACTGTTGTGCCATCTGTCTTAACGATCACGCCGTGGATAGCAAGAGGCATTGCAACATACTGATATTTCTTGATGCCGCCATAGTAATGTGTATCAAGGTAAGCTATCTGGCTGTCCTCATAAAGGGGATTCTGCTTAACATCAAGTCTTGGTGAGTCGATGTGAGCACCAAGGATATTCATGCCTGCTTCCATTGGATCTGATCCAATCTGGAACATGGCAATTGACTTGTTCATCCATACGGAGTAAACCTTATCGCCCTTTTTGAGCTTGGTCTTGCCTCCGATCAAAGTATTAAGTTCTCTGTAGCCTGCTGCCTCGATCTCGTTGACGATAGTATCGATAGCTTCTCTCTCAGTCTTGGAATTATCAAGGAATACCTTGTACTGATCAGCAAACTTATCCACAGCCTTGAGCTGAGTTGCATTATAAGTTGTCCATGCGTTTATTCTATTCATAAAAACTCCTTTCGAATAAAAATAGTCATTGCTAACTGAAGCAATGACTATTTTAACACCTGTTAAGGTTTCAATCAAATCAGCTACGAATTTCAATTCCCATGGTGAATGAGAGCTTTCTGAGTATCTTGTCTACATATCCGTTTATAGCCTCATCTGTAAGCTCTTCATCCTTAGGAGTGAAGGTGATCGTGAAGGCCATACTCTTCTTGGTAGGAGGAATAGGAAGTCCCTCGTATACGTCAAAGAGCTTAACATCTGTCACGTACTTGCAAGAGCTGTAGATAGCATCCTCAACCTCTCCGCAGGTAACTGTCTTGTCCATGATAAGAGCAAGGTCACGCTTAACGGTTGCGAACTTTGAAAGTGGCTCAAATACAGGAGTCTTGCCATAGTACTTATCAAGAAGTGAAAGATCGATCTCGCAGATGTAAGCCGGGATTCTCATGTCTGTCTCATCCTGGATCTCATATGTGATCTGTCCAAGGTATCCGACCTCTTCCCCTTCGCAAACGATTCTGGCAGTTCTGTATGGGTGAAGGAATGACCTTGCCCCCTGCTCATACTTAAAGCTTATATGAAGAGCATCCGCAACATTCTCAGCAAGTCCCTTTAATGTGAAGATATCCTCTCCCTCACCGAAGATACCGATGCAAAGTGTTGCCTTCTCATCAGGATATTCTGTAAGAGGAAGTGACTTTGGAACAAATCTGTTACCAAGCTCAAAAAGTCTTCCCTCAAGAGTGCCCTTCTTCTGGTTTCTTGCTATAGCATGGATCATCTGAGCTGCAAGAGTTGTTCTCATGATTGAAAGATCTTCATTTATAGGATTAAGGATCCTTATGGCTTCTCTCTCAGGAGCATCCTCGGCAAATCCTAAAAGATCAAGATCGCTTGGTGAGAAGAATGAGTAGTGCATACACTCAAATGCGCCCTGTGCACAAAGTGCTCTCTTGATCCTGAGTTCAGTCTTCTGCTTAAGGTTTCTGCCTCCGACTGTAACGTTGCAATCCTTAAGGAATGTAGCCTTTACATGGTCATATCCGTACATACGGATAAGTTCCTCTGCAATATCCGGATAATCTTCCATATCCTCACGATATGCAGGAATCTTAATGGTGAGTTCATCACCGTTTATTACAGGCTCAAAGCTTAAGTTTGTAAGAATTCTCTTGATCTCGTCTGTAGGAACTTCAATACCGAGAACTCCGTTTACCTTCTTAATGGAAGCCTTCATCTCTTTCTTCTCAAGGCTGTTGCCGGTATTGATATCAACGTGAGTCTTAGATACCTTACCTGCTCCGAGCTGCTCAATAAGGTGAAGTGCTCTCTTCATAGCTATAACTGTTGTATATTCGTAAACGCCCTTGGCAAAAGCAGCTGATGAATCGGATGACTGTCCCAGTGCTCTTGAGCTCTTACGGATATTGTCACGCATGAACTTGGCAGCCTCAAAGGTTACTGAAGTTGTTGTATCACGTATCTCTGAGTTAAGACCTCCCATGATACCTGCAAGAGCTACGGGCTTAACGCCGTCACAGATTACAAGATTGTCCGGTGTGAGCTCAAACTCGTTCTCATCAAGAGTTACGATCTTCTCGCCCTGCTTGGCACGTCTGACAACGATCTTATTTTCCTCAAGGAAGTTGCCGTCAAAGGCATGCATAGGCTGTCCAAGCTCTCTCATAATATAGTTTGTGATATCAACGATATTATTGATCGCGTTATTACCTACCATGGCAAGTCTTCTCTTCATCCAAAGAGGACTCTCGCCAAGTTTTACATCATATACATAGTGTCCGATATATCTTGGGCAGAGGTCTGGATCTTCTACGGTTACGCTAAATCCCTCATTTTCTACGTCTGTCTCTGTATAGGACAGGTCAATCTCCTTTAACGGTTTATCAAGCGCAGCCGCAACTTCTCTCGCAAGGCCGTAGATACTCTGGCAGTCAGGTCTGTTTGCTGTAATTGAAACATCAAAGATCCAGTCATCAAGACCAAGAATAGGCTTAACATCTGCGCCAACCTCTGTATCCTCAGGGAAAACAAGAAGGCCGTTGTAACCTGCTCCCGGATACATATCCTCACTTACACCGAGCTCAACGCCTGAACAGAGCATACCCTCTGAATCATAGCCGCGAAGTTTGCCCTTTTTGATTGTGGCAACGCCTATAACTGTCACATGATCTCTCTCGGTTTCAATAACTGTCGCGCCTACAAGAGCCAGAGGATACTTGCCTCCTGCCTGAACGTTGTCTGCTCCGCAGCATACCTGAAAAGTTCCATGCTCACCTGCATTTACTGTACATACATGAAGATGGGTCTCCGGAATAGGCTCACAGGTCTCCACCTGACCAACCACAACCTTGGATATATCTTTTCCCACTTCCCAGCACTCTTCAACCTCAAATCCACAGTCGAAAAGCTTCTTCTCAAGTTCTTTTGGTTCAATATCTATATCAACAAAATCTTTAAGCCAACTTAAAGGTACTAACATGTTTGTTTTCCTCCTGAATTATTCGTAGTGGTCAATCTGCTTAAGAACATCAATGTCTGACTCGTATAAAAGCTTGATGTTGTTAATGCCGTATTTGAGCATTGTTGCACGCTCGATACCGATACCAAAAGCAAATCCACTGTACTCTTCTGAATCGATTCCGCAGTTCTCCAAAACCTTCTTGTTAACTACACCCGCGCCAAGAACTTCGATCCAGCCGGTACCCTTACAGAGGTTACATCCCTTTCCACCGCATGCAAAGCAGCTGCAGTCAACCTCTACTGAAGGCTCTGTGAAAGGGAAGTATGACGGACGAAGTCGTGTTGTTGTTCCTTCACCGAAGATCTTCTGAGCAAAAGTCTCCAAAGCGCCCTTAAGATCACAGAGTGTAACATTCTTGTCAACTACAAGACCTTCCATCTGTGAGAACATAGGTGAATGAGTTGCATCATCATCTGAACGGAAAACCTTACCGGGAGATAAAATCTTGATCGGAGGCTTCTTGTTCTCCATTACGTGGATCTGGCCTGATGAAGTCTGAGTTCTGAGAAGAAACTCAGGGCTTAAGTAAAATGTATCCTGCATATCTCTTGCTGGATGATCGGCAGGAGTATTGAGGGCTGTGAAATTGTAATAGTCATTTTCAATCTCTGTGCCCTCATAAATCTCAAATCCCATTCCTGCGAAGATATCGATAAGAGTCTCTCTCATCTGTGTTACAGGATGAAGATTGCCCTGATAACGCATCTTGGCAGGCATTGTTACATCCTGCTTCTCTCTCTCATATCTTGCCCTCAGCTCTTTTTCTTTCATCTTCTTGTCGAGTTCATCGAAGTGCTCGAGAGCCCATGTCTTAAGTTCATTAACATTTTTGCCATATTCAGCACGATCCTCTGCGGCAATATTCTTCATCTCCTTCATAAGAGCAGAGATCTTGCCACCCTTGTTGTCCAAAAAGCTCTTTCTCAGCTCATAAACATGCTTAGAGCTGTCCAGCTTCTCGGAACTTGCTTTGATTTCTTCACGAATCGCTTCAATTTGCTGATGTAATGCGCTGTTTTCCAAATTTCCTTCCTCCTGAAAAATAATGTACACTCTACACAAGACAATAAAAAAGCCCTTGCGTAGCGTAAATCTACACAAGGGACGAATTGATCGCGGTACCACCCTTATTCCTGACCATAGGTCAGACACTCATTTTAAAGGTATGCTCCGGTGCGAAATTTCCAATATATCCTGATCTTATGGAGCTTCCAGCCGATGACTCCAATTCTCTGTAAGAAGAATATATCTTCTCGGGCAATCGCCCACACCATCATTGCACTTAAATATTTAACTTTAACTATTTTATTTTGCAAAAGAGCTTTTGTCAATGGCATTGTTCTTACAAAAAGCCTTGTTGCTAGTTATGCCACAAAAATGTTATTATAAGCTATATGTTTATCATTATTTGGAGGAGTAACTTACTATGGATTACGTATTGAGCTGTTGTTCTACTGCTGATCTTACAGCAGAGCATTTTAAAGAAAGAGATATCAGCTACGTCTGCTTCCATTTCAATATTGACGGAAAAGATTATCCTGATGACCTTGGCATCTCATATCCTTTCAAGGACTTCTATGCTGCCATGGCCAATGGCGCTATGACCAAGACTTCACAGGTCAGCGTCGGCGAATATGTTGACTACTTTGAAGCTATACTCAAGGAAGGAAAAGATATTCTCCACTTAACTTTAAGCTCCGGAATATCCGGAACACTTAACTCAGCAACAATCGCAAGGGACCAGCTCAGGGACAAATATCCCGACAGAAAGCTCTATGTCGTTGATTCACTTGCAGCATCTGCAGGATACGGTCTTGTTATGAATAAGCTTGCAGATCTTCGTGACAGCGGAATGAGCATCGATGAGCTCTATGAGTGGGTTATTGAGCACAGACTTGAATGCCAGCACTGGTTCTTTGTATCAGATCTTACATATCTCGTAAGAGGCGGACGTGTTTCCAAGGCAGCCGGAATCATCGGCGGAGCCTTGAAGATCTGCCCTCTTCTTAACGTTGATTACCAGGGAAGACTTATTGTTCGTTCCAAGCTCCGCGGTATAAACGCAGCCATGAAGGCTCAGGTAGCCAAAATGGAAGAACTTGCTCAGAACGGTCTTGACTATGACGGCGACTGCTATATTTCAAACTCAGACTGTTACGACGAGGCAAGGGCTGTTGCTGATCTTATTGAGTCCAAATTCCACAACTTAAAGGGCAAGGTTAAGATCGTCAGCATCGGAACCACCATCGGAAGCCACACAGGCCCGGGTACCGTAGCACTGTTCTTCTGGGGCGGCAAGAGAGTCGACTAAAGATATGCAAATTAAAACGCTGACTGATTTGTTTTCAGTCAGCGTTATTTTTATTCATCATATACGCCCTTTTGAAGTCTCTTTTCAAAGTCTTTCTCGGGCATCGGGTTGTCATACAAAAATCCCTGGACCACGTGACATCCTACATTCTTAAGAAGCTGTGTCTGATCCGGTCTCTCAACTCCCTCTGTAACCACATCTATTCCAAGCTCATTGGCCATGGCTACAATGTTCCTAAGAACAATTTCATCGCTTGTATTTAGTTCATCATTATTGATAAAAGACCTGTCGATCTTGATCACAGAAACAGGAAAATCTCTCAGTGTTGACAGTGATGAATAACCTGTTCCGAAATCATCGATTGCTGTAGAGATATCAGCATCCTTGAGTCTGGACAAAAAGTTTGTCATAAGCACACGCTCATCCTCACTTGCTGTCTCTGTAACTTCTATCTCAATGAACTTCCTGTCTATGCCAAAACTGTCAATTGTCTCCAATATTTCTTTGGCAAGATTCTTGTATGTAAGATCTCTTCTTGAAAAATTAACCGATACGGGTACCGGAGTAATCCCGTTATCAATCCACTCCTTGATAAACTCACAGGTCTTTTTGAGGACATAAAGATCAAGTGATGCCACCGTGCCCTCCTGCTCCAGGATGGGTACAAACTCTGTGGGATAAAGAACTATTCCGTTGCAGAACCATCTTGCAAGAGACTCGGCGCCCACAATTCTTCCGGTCTCCGTATCAACCTTGGGCTGAAGATATATTCTGAACTCATCATTGGCCAGAGCATCCTCATATCTGTCTTCAATCTGCTTCTGACGATATATTCTGGTACTCATGGCCTTATTTACAAATACATAGGGCTTATTGGCTACATTCTTGGCATAATTGCAAGCCATACTGGCTCTGGAGATTACCTGTCCGGGGCTGGTCATTGACTCATCTATTGCGTAAACACCTGCAACAGCCGAAATTGTAAATATGTCTTTTTTATCGTTCTTGTAACCAAAAACAGGAATTGCAGCAATATATTTAAGAAATGTTTTGGTCCTCTCCTTCTTGATAAGGGCTGTGTAATTGTCGCCTCCGAAATGGGCAACAATCTCATCAGGCTCACAAAACTCATTGAGCTTTTTGGCATAGCGCTTCATTATCACATCGCCTTCCTGTATGCCATATCTGCGGCTTATAAGACCAAAGCTCTTGAGATTGAGGAAAAAGGCATCATAGTTCATTATCTGACCAGTAGAAAACTTCTCTCTCACAAAAGCCAAAAATCCACCTGAATTAGGCAGTCCTGTCAGATATTGAGTGAAGGCGCTTTTCTTGACAATGTTTATAAGCAAAAATCTCTCCATATGGAAAGACAGTACATCCATGATCAGCGAAAAATTCCTGTACTCCGAATCGTTCCATCTTCTGTTTCCGTGGGTATAAACAAAATAAGTAACAGTCCTCTCACCTGACATATTACTCTTGAATATATAATCCGGCTCTTCACTTTGAACAGCCGGACCAAAGAGAGGAATGACAGTATCCGGTTCACCGGCCCTATCAGAATCGGGCTTAAAAGAAACAACGGAAACGATAGAACGAAGAGAGTAATCCTTGGAAAGATCAGCCAATGCACTTGGAGTGATCTCCGGGGTTACCTCTTCTTCAGATAGTATTTGCACGAAGTTTTCAAAGCTTTTTTCAAATGACATAAATCTATTCCTGCCCAATAGTGTGAATATATACCCATAATAGCACAATAAAAAAAGACTGTGCAATAATGCACAGCCTTTTTCCTATAGTAAAAATTATTTCTTGTTTACAAGATCCTTAAGAGCCTTACCAGCCTTGAACTTAGGTGCTACAGAAGCAGGAATCTTGATAGCAGCGCCAGTCTGAGGATTCTTACCTGTTCTAGCAGCTCTCTTTGTTGTCTCGAATGTACCGAAGCCAACAAGCTGAACCTTACCCTTTTTCTTGAGCTCCTTTGTTACAGTGTCTGTGAAAGCGTTCAGTGCTGCAGCCGCATCCTTCTTAGAAAGTCCAGCTTCCTTTGCGATTGCATCGATAAGTTCTGTCTTATTCATTTGGTTTCCCTCCAAAAAAGAAATTATTTACTACATTGCCTATTCTACTATAGTTTTGTACCTTAAACAAGGTTTTATATCATTTTATTCAGAAAATTCAAGTATTTCAGGTTACAGAATATCCTGGAAGCCAGGTCTGTAGAGGTGTCTCGGAATACCATCAACCATGATAGGTCCTACATCGCCCTGAATAAGAGGTCTTACATAAGTTATAAACTCGTTGGTTACATATGTGCCGTCCTTGTTGATCCACTCTCTCGGAACCACACGCTCATCATTGGCAATCTTATGAACATCCTTGACCTCTGTTCCTGCCTGATAAGGATCATCAGAAAGTCTCTCGATAACAACCATCTTGCCGCTGTCACCTTCGTCTGCAGCTTTCATAGCTGCACCACCAACCTCATAAGCCTCAAGAATATCCACACGTGAAGCACAGTGGCTTGCTGCTCTCTGAAGAGTGGAGAGCTCGATAGGACGAGTCTTGCATCCGCACTCTTTAGCTACAACCTCGCAGAGATATCTTGCTGTTCCTGTAAGCTGCTTGTGACCAAAAGCATCAACGTAGTCAATGTTGTTTCCAAGCTCACTTACGTACTTGCCGTCCTTGGTCCTGATACCTTCCGAAACCGCAACAACTACAGAAGCCTTGCTCTTTAAAAGGCCTTTGATCTTCTTGATGAAAGCATCCATATCGAACGGAAGCTCAGGAAGATAGATCGCATCCGGTCCGTCACAGTCCTCACCCTTTGCAAGAGCTGTGGCGCCTGTAAGCCATCCGGCATTTCTTCCCATAACCTCAACGATGATAACCTGTCCGCTTGTAGTCTCAAGCGACCAGCTGTCTCTTATTATCTCTTTTACTGAAGTACCGATGTACTTGGCAGCTGAGCCGTAACCCGGAGTGTGATCCGTAAGAGCAAGATCATTGTCAATTGTCTTAGGGCAGCCCACAAATCTGATGTTTGATCCTGAAATGATGGCGTAATCAGAAAGCTTCTTGATGGTGTCCATTGAATCGTTACCACCGATGTAGATAAAGCAGTCGATCTGAAGCTTATCGAGTATCTCAAATATCTTTTCGTAAATCTCTTTGCTCTCGAAAATCTCAGGAAGCTTGAATCTGCATGATCCTAGATAAGCTGAAGGTGTTCTCTTTAAAAGTTCGATATCAAGACCTGACTGAATATGATCAGAAAGATCTACATATCTGCCTTCCATAAGTCCCTGAACACCGTGGATCATTCCATAGACCTTCTTGTATCCACGGTCTATAGCAGTCCTGTATACTCCTGCCAGCGATGAATTGATAGCCGCTGTAGGGCCTCCCGACTGTCCAACAATTACGTTTCGTTTTGCCTTGTGTACCATTAACTCCTGTCCCCTTTCAAAATATATAGTTACGAAAAACCTTATCTAATATTATATGCGATTAAACGTTTACTGTCACGAAAAATCAGTGAAGTTTGAAGTCCATGACAATAGGATTATGGTCGCTGCATACAAAGCCAAGATCCTCTGTGTACATCTGTTCAACTTCAATGTTTTTGGAAACAATAAAGCCATCGATCACATAATATTGGAATTCACTGTAGTCCTTGCCCTCTGCCAAAGCAAGGATTTTTTCCAAAGACCTGCAGGATGGGATCTCCGGATCAGCAACAAATTTCAGATTATCCCCATATTCGGTAACATCGATACTTCCTGCCTGCCAGACCCCCTTCAGCGCAGCAAATTTCCCGGTATCAATGTTTGAAAACTGCTGATTAAAATCACCTCCCGCAATAACATAATTGCCCTTTTCAACCTCATCAAGCAGAATCTGCTTAAGAAGTCTGGTCTGAGCAACTTTCCCCTCACCCGAGTCATAGGCCTCAAGATGAAGATTTATAAGCACGAATTCCTTGTCGCTTCCCTCTATTGGCATTCTCATCTCCTCCAGCCCTCTTTTGAGGTTGATGGTTCTGAGCGGCCATTTAAAAGGGCAAGGAAGAGCTATCCTGTCCGCTGATCTTATATTGAACTTACTAAACGTTTCCAGTCCGCTATGAACCTTACCTATAGGAGGTACAGGAAGCGGCACGAAACTGACCTTATAGTTATATGAAAAGAGATTCTGTTTATGAAATACCTCTGTCGAAGAATTCTCCATCAGATACTGTGGTTCATCGATAAAGTAGGATCTTGCTGCATTTATATCCGTTTCCTGCGATATAAGTATATCAGGTGCTATCTTATCCACTTCTGCCGCTATATCTTTAAGATTCTGTTTAACTCTTTCTTCATCGGCAGTGTAGACCATTTTACCACCGTCCATAAAGAAATCAGCATTGTCGCCAAGAGCTCCGTATCCAAGATTCCAACTCATTATCCTGATACTCTTGCCTTTGGAGATTACATTCCCGGGTTCTCCTGCTATTTCCAGACTCTCAACATCCTCAGGTCTGTACTCGTCCACAGTCAGATACGCGAACAACGTAACCCATGCAAATACAAACAGCAAAATGAATATAGCAAATGACACTAAAACCTTCTTCGTTAAAGAACTCTTCATGTTTTCTCCATACGTAAAAGGAGCTTCTGTTAAGAAGCTCCCAGTTTATCAGGTGTTAAATTCAGAAATCTTCTTCCTCAATGGCAATTCTCTTACCTTTGGCCTTGCCGATACTGTATGCGATTGAAGCAATGACTATAACCGATACCGATGCTACAACGCAGCCGATGAGGAGCTTTTTCTTGTCATCCTCAAGTCCGTCCCAGAAATCCAATACACGATCCATCTTGTCCTTGGCAAACTCGATAGCTCCATCAATCAAACCCATAAAATCCATAACAAATACCCCCTTTATTAAAAATCCAATATGTTGTAATCCCTTTGAATTTCTCTACTAATTATTGTACCGCTTTGCATGCTTCTCCTCAAGTTTTTTTATCACAAAATCTTTCCATGTAAAGTCAATAATGGCAGCAAAAGGAATGGCCAGGAGAATGCCTCCGACTCCGAACAGTCTTCCGCCCAGAACAATGGCTATCAGAATCATAAGAGCCGATACTCCAAGGCTTCCTCCAAAGAGTTTGGGCTTAATTACATAGCCGTCCAAAGTCTGGAGTACTATAGTAAACACAAGGAACCACAGTGCATACCAGGGCTCTACCAAAACAAGAACAAATGCTCCTATCAACGCTCCGACTATAGGTCCGAAAGTAGGTGCCAGATTGGTAATACCTACGATAACGGATATAAGGGCTGCGTATGGCATTCTCATTATTATCATGAACAGGAAGTTAACTATTCCCACGATGAGACCGTCTATAACATCAACACTGATATATCTTATCAGGATCTCATTGCACCTTTCCAAAAACTCTGTCGCCTTTGTAAAGGATTCCGGCTTAATAATAAGCGCCATAAACCTTCCGATACCTCCTGTGATCCTGCGCTTATCGAGCAGGAAATAAATCGCCAGGATAAATGCAATTACCAGATCAAATACGCCTCGTCCAACATTGGCTGTACCGCCGGCAATAGAGCCCATGTTCTCTGTGAAATTAGCACTTATCTTCTCCAGTATGTCATCTCCGAAATTTGCAAGAGATGCAAGATCAAGGCCAAAGAATCCCTTGGAGCCTGACTCGAATTTCCGTAAAACCTCCTGAAGTGTATTCACATATGCATCCATGTTTGAAACCAATGTCGCAACACTGTCTACAAGCTGTGGTATAAGAGCAACAAACAAAAGGACCACGCACAGAATAAGAACTATCAGAGCACAGATGGATGACAATGACCACCTTGTCTTCTCACCCTTTAGTTTATAAAACACCTTTCTGTCAAAGAAATTGGCCAGGGGATTGATAACATATGCAATTATTATTCCCGATATAACAGGCCTAAGGAACGAAAAGAATGATCCGAGTGCCGCGAACATGTCTCCCAAATGAGCAATTGTCATATAGAGCACTACTGCACTGCAGGTCGCAACAGTGTATGCGAACCATTTTTTCTTTACCCACTTTCCGAACTTCATTATTTTTCTCCTTTAGCCAAACTCGTTGTATTTTCTGGGTTTACGGATCTGTCTCGTACTCTTTTTCTTGACCTTCTCCCTGACCTTTTTCTGGTGGTGATCATCATAAAGGACTTTCACCGCCGGGTGGAAGAATCTGTTAATAAAGGCTCCGATAAGAAAGATTGAAATACAGAAGTACAGCCAGATCATCATGATCAGCGGAGTCGCAATACTTCCGTAAACCGAGAAGTATCCGGATATATTTACATATATTGAAAACAACCAGGAAAAAAGATACCACACCACAGCAGAAAACAGTGCTCCCGGAAGTTGATATACAAAGGTCATCTTGGCACTGGGCACAAAGGTATAGATCAGTGCAAAAGCCAAAGTCGACACAGCAATCACCACCAGGAACTTAAGATATGATGATAATGAAATAATAAACATTATGCCGGGAAAGTGGCTTAATGCAATGTTTCTGACAACCCTCTCGAATACCATTATAAGCAGCATTACAAGCAGGATCCCGATCATAGCCAACGTATAAAGTGCTGCTATAAATCTAAGATGAAAATAGTTCCTGCGCTCTTCTACATCATATATACAGTTGAGCCCCCTTATTATGGACAGCATCCCAAGAGCTCCGGACCATATGGTTGCAAGCGCAGATATACTGAAAACTGCCACAGACTGTTCATAGGCTTCATCAATAAGCTTGAGCGCTATATCATCAGCAAAATCAGGAGTGATATCCGTCAAAGCTTTGGCGAGATCAGCCTCAGTAACTGCAGTATAAGGCAAAGTTGAAGAAATCAGGATCAGCAGGGGAACGATGGATATGACAAAAAAATACGCGCAGCTTCCTGCGAAGGCAGCGATATTCTTTTTTTGCATTTTGTACGCAAAATCTCTTCCCAGAGCAATCAGCGCAGCCTTTACATCCATACACGTTCCCTCATAATACAATCCACATTGAAAAAGCAGCCACCGAAATGACTGCTTTTATAGTCTAAAGCATTCCCAAAATGCCGTTTCCTGTTATTTGACTCCTAGCTAACGCCAGGTGGGTTACCGCAACCAAACACATCTGTCTTCCTCTCCCATAGCTTATCTGCGCATGCGCAGCACCGAAGGCGTGACATCAAATGTGGTAATGTAGGAGTCCCGTTTAAAGTAACTGTAGGTTCAAATTACACAGGAGTTGTCGGACATCCCAGGAGAGCTTATAGCTTTGCTCTAACTTTATTATACGCTTGAGCCGCTTATTTTCAAGGCTTTTGGCGTTTTTTTACACTCTTTTTACAATTAAATTTCCCTTGTTGCCTGCCTTAACCAGTTAAGGATTTTTGCATCTTTTATGAGCGGACTAACCCTTCTGTAGACCTCAGCGTGATAGTCATTAAGTGCTTTTACATCCCTTGGCTCCATATACTTTTTATCAATAGCTTCAAGGTCAATAGGTGCATAGGTAAGGTGTGCAAAATGAAGGAACTGTCCGTACTCGTTCTCTTCTCCCTTAACAACCTCCAGGATGTTCTCAATCCTGATTCCGTACTCACCCTCAATATATACTCCGGGCTCATCGGATACGATCATTCCCGGAAGGAGAGGTGTCTCATTCTGCCCCGGTGTAAATCTCCATCTGATATTCTGAGGGCCTTCATGGACATTGAGAATATAGCCGATTCCGTGGCCTGTGCCATGTTTGTAATCAATTCCCATATCCCACAGACACTGGCGTGCAAGAATATCAACGTTCTTACCTGAGCATCCTTCAAGGAAGTTGGCATTCGCAAGTCTGAGCATTCCGACTACTGTTGCAGTATAGGTGCGCCTGATCTCATCACTGATCTCTCCCACAACAATGGTTCTTGTTACATCGGTTGTACCGCCCATGTATGTTCCGCCTGAATCAACAAGCAGCATTCCTTCAGGCTTGACTACAGCGTAGTTATCCTCAGTTGCTTCATAGTGAGCCATGGCAGCATTTGCATTGTAGGCACTGATAGTAGGGAAAGAAAGTTCAATAAATCCGGGAAGCTCTGCTCTCATGGAATCAAGCTTCATAGCTGCCGAGTACTCAGTAATCTCTGTCTTGCCTACATTTGACTTAACCCAGTAGATAAACTCCGTTAGCTTGGCACTATCGCGAACATAGACTTCTCTGATATTCTTAATTTCAGTGTCGTTCTTGCAGGCCTTTAAAAGCTCTGTCGGGTCCTTTTCATTTTTAAGAAAGACCTTTGCTTCTTCTGCCTTTTTAACAAGAGTTTTGTATGTAAGGAAGTTGGTATTTCTTTTATCAACCAGTACGTTTCCGGACATCGAAGTCTTCTCAACCTCTGAGATAAGGCTGTGGTAATCCTTAAGAACTATACCTTCCCTGTCACAGTACTGCCTTACACTGTCAGTGATCTCTTTTTCCTGAACAAATAAAGTAAACTCATCCCCTGTGATGATTGCATAGGAAAGAGCCACCGGGTTGCACTCTACATCATTACCACGAAGATTTGTAAGCCACATGATATCATCGAGCTTGCTGAGGAGATAAAACTCACATCCCGCCTCAGCCATCTTCTCCCTGACAACCGAGAGCTTTTCCTTAAAGCTCATTCCGCAGAGTTCGTCTGAAAGCACATACATATCATGACATGGAAGAGCCGGTCTTTCTGTCCATACCTCTTCAGCAAGGTCCTTGTCAAATTTAAGCGTAACTTTCTTATCGGCGAGCTTCTTCTCAAGATTCTCTCCTATGCTGGTCGATACGACACGGCCGTCAAAGCCGAGAACCTGTCCCTCTTTCATGTTCTTAAGAAGATACTCAGTGATTGTAGGTACCCCGGGTTCAAGCATACGGAAAAGAATAACTCCCGTGCCCTTCATCTGATTCTCTGCCTGTATAAAGTACCTTCCGTCAGTCCACATTCCGGCCTCATCAGCACTTACAACCAGTGTTCCGTTTGAGCCGTCAAATCCGCAAAAATATTCTCTTACCTTAAAGAAATCCGCACTGTACTCTGAGTTGTGGAAATCAGAGGTAGGCATCATATAGTAATCTATTCCTTCTTCTGCCATCTTCTTGCGAAGTCGCAAAAGTCTGTCTTTTATTGTTGTATTTTCAGCTGACATTGTTGTTTCCTCCTAACATGTTTCTTTTTAACACAGTATAGTTTATAATATTTGTGCTACAAAATGCAATTTTCATTTTTTAACAAGGAGATAATTCTAACATGGAAGAAAAAGATATTCTTAAACTCATCGATCACACACAGCTTCAGCCCAATGCAACATGGGAAGACATTGTTTCACTTTGCGATGAGGCAGTTAAGTACGGAACCGCAACTGTTTGTATTCCTGCCACATATCTTAAGAGAGTACACGATAAGTACGGCGATAACTTAAAGCTCTGCACAGTTATCGGATTCCCTCTTGGATACAACAGCACAAACTCCAAGGTTACAGAAGCTAAGGACGCTATCGCTGACGGTGCTTCAGAGATCGATACAGTTGTTAACATCAGCGATGTTAAGAATCACAGATATGATGAAGTTAAGAAAGAGCTTGAGATGATCAGAAAGGCTTGTGGAGACAAGCTTCTTAAGGTTATCATCGAGACCTGCTACCTCACAGAGGATGAGAAGGTAGAGCTCTGCAAGATCGTTACAGACGTTAAGGCTGATTACATCAAGACATCTACAGGATTTGGATCAGCAGGTGCTACTCTTGAGGATATTGAGCTCTTCAAGAAGAACATCGGTCCTGACGTTAAGATCAAGGCAGCAGGCGGAATCCGTACAATCGAGGATGCTCTTGCCTATGCCGAGGCAGGTTGCAGCCGTATCGGTTCATCCAAGGTTGCTCCTCTTATCGCAGCTAAATACGGACTTTGATTTCTGTAGGATTACACCAATAAGCCCCTGACCACACGGCCAGGGGCTCTTTTATTGTCTTATGTTATTTCCTGTCATCCATTCTTACGTACTCTTTTCTTGGCTCAATTGCCATATATGCGGGACGGATAATCTTGCCGTTGTTGGCAAGCTCTTCCATTCTGTGAGCACTCCAGCCAACAATTCTTGCGATGGCAAAGATTGTCGGGTAAAGCTCCTCCGGAAGATCCAGCATCCTGTAAACAAAGCCTGAGTAGAAGTCAACGTTTGCAGAAACGCCCTTGTACATGGTTCGCTCACCTGCAATAAGTTCAGGAGCAAGCCTCTCTACCATCTCGTAAAGAGCAAGTTCATCTTCCATTCCCTTCTCTGCAGCAAGCTTCTGCACAAAGCTCTTTAGAATAACTGCTCTCGGGTCAGACTTTGAGTAGATGGCATGACCAATTCCATAGATAAGACCGGCCTTATCAAAGGCCTGCTTATTCAGGATCTTATCAAGATATGCCTTGACCTCTTCCTCATCCTTCCAGTTCTTAACATTGGCCTCAATGTCATCAAACATATGAACAACCTTGATGTTGGCTCCGCCATGCCTTGGTCCCTTGAGGGATCCTATGGCAGCAGCAATTACCGAATAGGTGTCAGTCAAACTCGAGCTCACAACATGGGTTGTAAAGGATGAATTGTTACCACCGCCATGCTCCATATGCAGCACAAGACATATATCAAGAAGCTTGGCTTCAAGCTCGGTGTACTTGCTGTCAGGTCTCAGCAGATAAAGAATAGTCTCTGCCGTAGACAGTTCCTCCATTGGCGGATGGATTATGAGCGAATTGCCCTCATGGTAGTGATTGTATGCATGATATCCATAAATTGCCAGAAGAGGGAACAGGCTTATCAGCTGCAGTGACTGTCTCAGCACATTAGGGAGAGATACATCATCTGCCAGATCGTCATAGGAATAAAGAGTAAGTACACTTCTTGCCAATGTATTCATCATGTCACGGCTCGGCGCCTTCATAATGACATCCCTTACAAAACTGGGCGGAAGTGACTTGTATATTCCAAGGAGCTTTTCAAACTCAAAAAGCTCTTTTCCGGTGGGAAGCTTATCAAAAAGAAGAAGGTAAGTACATTCTTCAAAGGCAAATCTGTTCTCTTTAACAGCTGATTCCACCAGCTTGTGTACATCATAACCTCTGAAATATATCTCACCGTCAGCCGGAACCTCTTTGCCGTCAACGACCTTCTTGGCAATGATCTCTGATATTCTGGTGAGTCCGGTAAGTACGCCCTTACCGTTTAAGTCTCTCAGTCCTCTTTTAACATCGTATTTAACAAACAGCTCATTCTCAATGAGATCCGCTTCCCTTGAAAGGTTGGAAAGCTCAATAATCTCGGGTGTGTTTTCTGAGTAATATCCCTTGCCTAAATCCATACGCACCTCCGTTATTTATTAAATCAGATTCCGAGAAAGGCCTTAACTGCTCCCTCCATTTCTGTCTTATCGACAACAGTCTTATGTCTGATCTCGGCATTTCTGATAGATGATACAGCTGCCGGAATCTCGACTCCCGAAATCTCTGAAAGCTTATCAGCAAGTTCAAAGTCGTCCTTGCTCTCATCGTTCTTTCCAAGAGCGTTCATAACGCTTCTTGTGAACTTATAAGGGCTTGCTGTTGATGCAATGACTGTAACGGTATTGTCACCGGTTTCCTTTTTATATTTATTATACACCGAAGCAGCTACTGCTGTGTGTGTATCAATAAGATATCCTGATTTTTCAAAGAGCTCTTTGATCGCATCAAAAGTTTCCTCTTCTGTTGCAAATCCGCCGTAGAAATCTGAGAGTTTCTCTCTCATGGCGTCTGTGATCTCATACTTACCGTCTTTGGTAAGTTTTTCCATGTAAGCTGCATCAGCCTCTGAATCATCACCTGCAATGTGGTAGATGAGTCTCTCAAGGTTTGATGAGATGAGAATATCCATTGAAGGTGAACTTGTAAGTACAAAATCACGATTTCTGTCATACTCACCTGTCTGGAAGAAGTCAAACAGAACCTTGTTTGAGTTTGATGCACATATAAGTTTGCCGATCGGTACTCCCATCTTGCCCGCATAATAAGCTGCAAGAATATTGCCAAAGTTACCTGTAGGAACAACTACATTTATAACGTCATCATCTGCAATCCTGCCTTCCTTGAGAAGTCTTGAATATGCATAGACATAATAAACGATCTGTGGAACCAGTCTTCCGATATTGATGGAATTGGCTGATGAGAACTGGAATCCCTTGGAATCCATAAGACTTCTGAGCTCAGAATCTGTGAATATCTTCTTGACGCCATTCTGAGCATCATCGAAGTTGCCTTCAATACCGATTACGCAAGTGTTGTCACCCTTCTGAGTAACCATCTGCTGTTCCTGGATGGGGCTTACGCCGTGTTTAGGGTAAAAGACAATGATCCTGGTGCCGGGAACATCTGCAAAACCTGCAAGAGCAGCCTTACCTGTATCTCCGCTTGTCGCAGTCAGGATAACGATCTCGTTCTTAACCGCGTTCTTCTTGGCTGCTGTTGTCATAAGGTAAGGCAGGATTGAAAGCGCCATATCCTTAAATGCAATAGTTGAGCCGTGATAGAGCTCTAAGAAGTATGCACCGTCTGCCTCTGACAAAGGAGCTATCTCCTCAGTATCAAATTTGGAATCATAGGCGTGGGAAATGCAGTATTTGAGCTCTTCTTCAGTATAATCGGTAAGAAGCAGTTTCATTACTTCATATGCTGTTTCCTGGTATGAAAGGGATGCGATCTCCCTGAGTGACTTCTCAAGATGTGGAATGAAATTGGGAACATAAAGTCCACCATCGGGCGCAAGACCGCGCAAGATAGCTTCAGATGCCTTTATACTCCACTTATCACCTCTGGTGCTAGAATACAAAACTTCCTTGGGCATTGGTTCTCCTCCATTTTGACACGTAGATATAACTTCATATAAAATGAATGTATAAAAACAAATTTCACTAAAGTATACCATAATACTGCATCATTTGGGGGAAAAATGAGCAAAAAAAATAATATTGGTGTATATTCGACATTCTTAAAGGACGGAACCCCTTCCTACAGGGCTTCCATAACTTATTTTGGCAAGCATATTTCCCTGGGAAGCTTTTCAAAAATAACAAAAGCTTCCAAAGCATACAAGGAAGCTGCTGCCATTCTTGAAGACAAAGCCATAGATATCTCCTCCTACAAAAAAGATATGGCTCTTAGCTTCGAAAAGTTTGTATCCCTTATAAACTACAGAGATAAGGGCATGTATATATCAAATCCCATTTATCTTGAAAAGAAATATTTCCTGTACTACTTATCACCAACGCAGATCCTGAAATTTGATATTGATGACCTCTTCTATTACTCATCCCATAAGATAATGCAAAGGGGTACACATCTTTTTGTGGCGGACTACGGAAGCCAGGTTTCCATCCGTGAACGCTACGGAATAAAAAGCTATGCTGTTGAAGGCAGGGACTATCGCTTCGCCAATGAAGATACGTCGGACTTCAGATACGAGAACATCATCATACTCAACAGATACCGCGGAGTCAGACAGTTTGCAGAAAAGGGTTTTGTGAAGTACAAGGCCGTCATACATATCAGGAGCAACTACGTTGTCGGCAAATACAACACAGAGGCCGAGGCTGCAATAGCCTATAACAAGGCTGCCGATATCCTTATCAAAAACGGCATAAAAAAGAACTTCCAGCTAAACTACGTGGAAGACTTATCCGCCTCACAATATGCGGATATTTACATGAACACAAAGATTTCTCCAAAGATATATGAAATAAGGCATTAAAGCCATAAAAGTTGTATACTTAAACCATGAAAAATATAGATACCAAAAAACTGAAAATGATGCTCAGAAAAGATGCTGTAAGGCTGGTTGTAGTTCTTTTAGCCGCTTTTCTTATGGCCATGAATATCAATTCCTTTGTAAACGCCGGAGGACTCTATCCCGGCGGAGCAACGGGAATTGCGATTATAATCCAGCGTATACTTCTTAAATACTGGGGAATATCTATTCCTTATACCCCTGTAACCGTTCTCTTAAATGCTATTCCCGTATACATTGGTTTTAAGTATATCGGAAAAAGGTTCACTCTTTTCTCACTGGTCATGGTAGTCGCAAACGGTTTCTTCGTCGATTTTCTTCCGGACTACGCAGTGACTCAGGATCCGCTTCTCGTCGCTGTATTCGGAGGACTTTTAAATGCCATCGCAATAACCATGTGTCTTGAAGTTGATGCCACCAGTGGCGGAACAGATTTTATTTCCATATTTCTTTCCCAGAAAAAGGGCGTCGACGCCTTTCCATACATTCTGGCCGGAAACATCGTCATCCTCAGTATCGCCGGTATTTTATTCGGTCTTGATAAAGCTCTTTATTCAATGATATTCCAGTATGTTACAACCACAGCTCTGCATACGCTGTACAGAACATATCAGCAAAGGACTCTTTTTGTCATCACCGATATGCCCGACAGAGTCTGTTCGATGATCTATTCAGTCTGCGGACACGGGGCAACGCTGATAGACGGTGAAGGCTCTTTTGCCCACAAAAACAAAAAAATTGTCTACTCCATCGTCAGTGCATCCGACACAAGAAAAATAATCCCCAAGATCCGTGAAATTGATCCGAACGCTTTCATCAATTCCATAAGGACCGAGGAGATTATGGGTAATTTCTATATGAGGCCAAGAGACTGACTTTCACCTAAGCAATCTGTGTCTTCAAACAAGAAAACCAGCACCAAATATGTGCCGGTTTTCCTGAATCTTAGTTATTATTCATCTATCTTCGCTTTCTCTTCCTGTTTCTTTTTATGCTTCACGTACATCTCTCTTCCGGCTTCTCCGAAGAGTGCTATAAGGAGCAGCCACCAGAAGCCTATATTATCTTCTTTTACAGGAGCATCTTCCAAAAGTCCCTTTGCTGTTTCTTCATCCTCAATAGTTATTGAAGCTTTATTTACATCTTCTTTGACATCAAATGAATCTAAATGGATGGTATCTGCCAGAGCAACTCCTCCATCTTCAATGGTCATTGTCCTCTCCGCTTCTCCTGCTTCTTCTGTCACAGATTCATCGCCTCTGGCAGTCTGTGCATTTTCAGATGCCTGACGTGCTACACGTCTCTGATCCACTACATCTGGAGCCGATTCCTGTAAAGGAACTGCCTCGGGAGCTATCACTGTCTGTGCTGTAGGAGCTGCAGGAGTTTCTGTTGCAGGTGATGCCACTGGCTGTGCAACAGGTGCTGCAGGTGCTTCTGCTGCAGATGCTACCGTCTCCTGCACAATAGGTGCAGTCACTGACTGCGCCACAGGTGTCTCTATAGCAGCCTGTGCTATAAGCGCTTTAACTGACTCTGTTTCAGGTGTTTCTGCTGCAGACGCTGCTACTTCCTGCGCAATAGGTGCAGTCACTGACTGCGCCACAGGTGTCTCTATAGCAGCCTGTGCTATAAGCGCTTTAACTGACTCTGTCTCAGGCGCTGCAGGTGCTTCTGCTGCAGATGCTACCGTTTCCTGCGCAACAGGGGCTGCCA
>CAMORK010000020.1 GCA_946623755.1 uncultured Butyrivibrio sp.
AAGCTCCCGTCACTTCTTGGAGACGAGGAGGAAATCTACTACGATGAAAGCCTTGTTCCGAGTGTGGAACCGTATACGGTTGCGCCTGATTTTTCAAATGTCACTTATCATCCGGACTACGCTTATCTTTTTGAGGATGAGTATAAGTCTGAGTGGAACGATCCGGCTCTTTTAAGGGAGGCTCTTGTCAAAAACGGCTTCGCAATAAAGAACGGAAGCAGTTTTGATGAGTTCTACGAGCTTTACGAGGACAATCGTTATTTCTTTTTCCCTAATTTCGTTACGGTCGATTCATTGATGCACACATATCATCTGTACTTTTCACATCTGATGAAGAACACTGAGAAGGATTATCTTGCAGATAAACTTAAGGAACTCAGCGCACAGATGCTTGAAAAGAGTGCAGCCCAGTACGGAGAACTAAAGGGTACAAAGTGGGAGAATGCTGCTCTGAGAAATGTAGAGTTCTTTTACATAGGAGCATATCTTCAGGATGAGACTGTAGCTCCTCCTGTTGATGATGCAGACTTTAACAGCACTGTAAAGGCTGAGATAGACAAGATAAACGCAGCCGACGACATTTACGACTGTGCAATTACAGGCCTTATGGAGGACTACACCCAGTACAAGCCAAGGGGCTACTATGAAGGTGACGAGCAGCTTGAGAAATATTTCAAAGCAATGATGTGGTACGGACGTATTCCCATGGCGCTTGATGATGAGGATAAAGTCAGAAGTGCATGCCTTATGAGCAGCGCACTTGCAAGTGATGATGAGGACTGGAAGAGTATTTATTCAATTACTTCCTTCTTTGCCGGTGCATCCGATGACCCCGGATATGATCAGTTTTCAGCCGTTATTGAGCAGTGCTATGGCTCAGTACCGGATGCTTCAGTACTCGCATCTGATGATGCGGCTTTTGCAAAGGTCTTTCTTGCGGCAAAAGAGCTTGATCCTCCTGCAGTAAATTCTGTTCCTGTTATGGAAGGTGAAGACCCGGTTATTCCGTCATTCCGTTTCATGGGACAGAGATTTACCGTGGATGCGGCAATCATGCAGAAGCTCATTTTCAGCGCAGTCAAAGAAAACGCAAACGGCGACAGAAGATATTTACCTGATACTCTGGATACCGCTGCAGCGCTTGGTTCAGATCAGGCAGCAGCAATCCTTAATGAGCAGGGCGATTACAAGTTTGAAAATTATGAGAAGAACATGGATACTGCTGCAGAGCACTTTAACAATTCAGATCCCAGGATTTGGAACAGCAGTCTTTATGCCGGCTGGCTCAATACCTTAAGACCTCTGTTTGAGTCAAAGGGCGAGGGTTATCCGATGTTCATGCAAAGCGCTGAATGGGATAAAAGAAATCTCGAGTGCTTCGCAGGTTCTTTTGCTGAACTCAAGCACGACACAATTCTCTACTCCAAGTCAGTTATGGCTGAGATGGGCGGAGGATACGATACTCCACCGGATGACAGAGGATATGTTGATCCTGAGCCCAAGATCTACAGCAGATTCATCTTCCTGTCCGACAACACCAAGGAAGGCCTTAAGAACCTCGGTATGCTGAGTGCAAGAGATGAGGAGAACCTTGATCGCCTTTCAGAGATTGCAAAGAGACTTCTTGAGATCTCCGAAAAAGAGCTTAAGGCCGAAAAACTCTCAGATGATGATTATGACTGGATCAGAGAATACGGCGGATATATAGAGCACTTCTGGAATGAAGTAAATAACCCGGATGATACTGAAGACAGGGTTTATCCTGAGAACGTTCCGTGCCCTGTGATAGCGGATATCGCAACTGACCCCAACGGCAGTATTCTTGAGGTTGGAACAGGCTATGCACAGACAATGTATGTTGTATTCCCTATAGATGGTGAACTTCACGTGGGCAGCGGAAGCGTATACAGCTTCTACCAGTTTGAAGCACCTATGTCTGACAGGATGACTGACTCAGAGTGGCGTCAGATCTTGAAGGGTGGATATGTAGATGATAACTGGGAGTGGATTGAAACAGAACCCGCACCAGACCAGCCCGAGTGGACACAGAGTTACAGAGTAGGCGTTAAATGACAAGGTCGGTAACTTCAGGAACCGGTAAAAAGATATTGTGGCTGCTACTGCTCATCGGAGCAGTGGCGGCCTTTTGCTGTTTGTTTATCATGAATTATATTCCCGGAGGTTTTGTCTGGCAGGAAAAGACAATTGAGCTCGCCGAAGGAAGAAAGCTTGTGCTGTCAGACAGACTCCTGACTCTGACGGAAGCAGATGGCAGCATACTTTGGAAATCTGAGAATGGCCACAAAGTTCAGGACGCATTTGCAACCGACCTTGATGGAGATGGCGATGAGGAGCTTATTGCTCTTTTGTGGAAAAAAGGCAGATTTGGTCCTGCAAGACCCTACTGGATAACTTCTGATGAAAAGAAATACAGCCAGCATATCTTTATTTATGATATAAACGAAGATGGAAGCATAACTCAGAAATGGTGCGCTTCTGACATCGGCCCTGTGGTTGTCAGGATGAAGGTAATGGAGAAAAACAGAGCATTTCTCCTTACCGAGGATGTCAATGATAAAGCCTGTCTTTGGAGCTGGCAGTCCTTTGGGCTCAAGAACATGGACAATACAGTCAGCTTTGCATGCTTTGGCGACAACATAATCCATGAGGATATATATATCTACGGGGAGAGCGTTGCCGGTGGCAATTATGACTTTTTGTACAAACCTTTCAGGAAGGATATTCAGGATGCCGATGTGGCGGTGATCCAGCTTGAGACGATGCTGGTGGACAAGTCATCTGCTGTAGGAGGGTATCCGTCCTTCGGAACTCCTATCGGTGTCGGAAGGGCAATAGCGGATGCAGGATTTGACGTTGCTACTTGCGCCAATAATCACAGTATGGACCGGGGTATCTATGGCGTTGATGTCACGACGGGTTTTTTGCAGGATAACCACATTACCTGTGTAGGACTTCACAGCGCATATGATTCCGATAACAGACCTTATAAGGTGATCACGAGAAACGGTATAAGCATTGCACTTTTTGCTTATACTTACGGCATCAACGATCAGGGTAATGAAAATGATTTCGCATTTCTGCTCAATTCCTTTCCGGAAGGTGAAGATCAGGAAAAAGAGTTTGTGGCGGATCTTAAAAGTGCAAGGAATGAGGCGGATTTCGTTATAGTTTTTGCCCACTGGGGACAGGAGTATGAGAAGGAGCCAAACGACTATCAGAGGCACATGGCTGATCTGATGGCAGAGGGCGGCGTTGATGTGGTAGTGGGAACACATCCGCATGTGGTGCAGCCTGTTGAAACAGTAAAAAGGCCTGACAAAGGAGATATGCTCATTTACTACAGCCTTGGTAATTTCAGGGCGGGTCAGGGATTTAGTGAGGATACAAAAACCGGGGCAGAAGCTCTTTTTACAATAGAGCACTGCTATGATGGAGTAAGGCTGGCCGGTTATGATATAAAAGAGATTGACACATACTGGAAGGATGCACTGAGCAATTAACGGACTGTGAAGGATTGGGAGGAGATTGAAATGTCTTTTGACAAAAGAGTTTTATCACTGGGACTTTCTGTCGTACTTGCGGCAGCGGTTGTGACTGTTGGGATGACGGGAACAAAGATTGGGCTTGAGAATGGCGGAGAGAAGGAGATAGCACAGAGTGCTGATGACGGTACAAATGAGCTGCCTGTAAATGTGATCGATGACAAGTACAGGACAACCTATGAGGTCTTTGTGTACTCATTCTGCGACAGCGACGGGGATGGTATTGGTGACCTGCAGGGACTAAAGAATAAACTGGATTATATAGGTGACGGTGACCCGGCAACGGACGCAGATCTTGGCTGCAATGAGATCTGGCTCATGCCTGTTTCTCCCTCGCCCACATATCATAAATATGATGTCATGGATTATAAAGACATTGATCCTGAGTATGGAACTTTAGAGGATTTTGATGAACTTATAAAGGCCTGTCACGATCGTGGCATCCGCGTCATAATCGACCAGGTTTACAATCATTCATCGGTGGAGCATCCATGGTTTACAGAGGCGGCGGAGTTTCTTAAAAACCATGATGAGCTGAGCCTTGAGGAGGCTAAAGAGCAGTGTCCTTTCATAGACTACTACAGCTTCCTGGAGGAAAAGAAAGACGGATATGAACCGCTTCCAGGTACCGACTATTACTATGAAGCCCGCTTCTGGTCAGGGATGCCGGATCTGAACCTTGATAGTGAAGCTGTAAGAAGTGAGATCGCAGATATCACAAAATTCTGGCTGGATCGAGGCGTGGACGGCTTCAGGCTTGATGCTGTAACCTACTATTACACGGGAAATGACGCTGCAAATATAGAGTTTATGACATGGCTTAATGACACGGTCAAAGCTCAGAACCCGGAGGCTTACATCGTGGCGGAGGCGTGGACCAACTCTGCTACCTACCACAAGTATTACACCAGCGGGATTGATAGTTTCTTTGACTTTGATTATGCGGGAAGTGAGGGCGTTATTGCAGGTGTTGCAAGAGGAACTGCCCCTGCTTCAAGGTATGCGGAGGCTCTTATGAGCACTCAGAAGGCACTTGAAACAAACGGTCCGGGAACAGCCATTGATGCACCTTTCTTTGTGAATCATGACATGGCAAGGAGTGCGGGTTATTTCACTGGCAAAGGCTCAGAGGATAAACTCAAGCTCTCCTGGGGACTTAATCTTTTGATGCCGGGAAATGCTTTTATTTATTACGGTGAGGAGCTTGGCATGAAGGGCTCCGGTAAAGATGAGAATAAGAGGGCTCCAATGTACTGGAGTGCGGATGCGGGATCGGATGGCATGTGCAAAGGCCCGGCTGCCATGGACTCTTTTAACATGAAATATCCTGCGGCTGATGAACAGAGTAAGGACCCTGCATCAATCTATAGCTATGTGAAGTCCGCCGTCAAGGCGCGTAACACCTTCCCTGCAATTGCAAGAGGCGAGACTGCAGCTGTCAAGGAACTTTCCGACTCGGACATCTGTGCATTTGTAAGATCCTGCAAGGCAGATGAAGGCGGCAACTACGATGCAGAGAGATTGTTTGTTGTCATCAACACATCAGATGAGGCTAAGACTATAGACCTGTCAGCTATCACCGACGCTGTGGAAGCTTCCGATACACCTGTGTCAGGCGCTGACATCGCATCCCATGGAATTGCCTATCAGCTGAACACCGGTGAGGAGTGGAGCTCACTGGAGAATGCTACGCTTACCATGGCGCCTTACGGCATTGTTATGATCAGATTTTAAAGAAATGAGTTTTCAGGTCACTAAGACAGGTCGGATAAGAGCGCAACAATTGCTAATGGGCTGATTTTCTCCTTATTTGGTCCAAAGTAGTCTGTGGGCGTAGAAAGGATTTTCATAAAAATGTTTTTTGGTTCGAATTTTCTCCATATACGTCCAAAAGTGACCTGTGGGCGTAGAATTTGGAAAAGCCTGCTCTTTCTTTTTCTCTCAATATGACAAAAAGTGCTTCATGGGCGTAGAAAATCGGGCAATCTGAAATCTAGAATCTGATATCTTTCTCCATATATGACAAAAAGTACCTTCTGGGCGTAGAAAAGTAGCCCTGGAGTATGGAAAATCGCATACTATAAAGTTTGACATGCAAAATGGTCCCTTGACTCCGTCCCTGGGGACCATTTGCTGACCCACTCCCGCTCCAAATGTGTTATGATAGGAAACGAAATTATTAATGGGGACTGAGTCAGATATTATGAAGTATTTTATTATGTATATTAAACAGACCCTCAGGTTTGTTTTAAAACCTCTTTCTTTTGTGCCTGCCATCATCATGATGGTGGTCATTTTCAATTTCTCCGCTCAGGATGGCGATCAGAGCAGCCAGCTCAGTTACGAGGTCGGAGTGAAGGTTCTGACCATCGCCAATGAGAAGCTGGACAAGGGATGGAGTGAAAAGAGAATTGATCAGTTATCAAGAGCGGGACAACATTATATAAGAAAGACAGCGCATTTTACGGAATATTTTCTCCTGGCTGTATCAGTGGCATTTCCTCTTTATGTATATGGGGTAAGAGGATTGTGGCTTGTGTTTTCGGCAGGGATTTTCTGCGTGGGATATGCCTGTCTTGATGAATACCATCAGTCCTTTGTGGCGGGAAGATCGCCTGGGAAAAAGGATGTTGTGATTGACAGCGCGGGTATCTTCTTTGGAATAATTGTTACGAGAATAGTGGGATGGACAGGCAGGATGACAATTTTCAGGCCACTGTCCAATCGAAGAAAAAAAGAAGAAAAAAGGTGATACGGGGTTATGTTAAAGGTATTTTTGGCGGAGGACGAATTCGTTGTCCGTGAGGGGATCAAAAACAATGTGGACTGGAAAGCCCACGGTTATGAATTCTGTGGAGAAGCAGGCGATGGGGAGCTTGCTTATTCTATGATACAGACGCTAAAGCCTGATATCGTCATAACGGACATCAAGATGCCGTTCATGGACGGCCTTACTTTGAGCAGAATGGTGAGGGCCGCATTCCCAAATATAGAAATAGTACTTCTTACAGGCTATGAGGATTTTGAGTATGCCAAGGAGGCCATTAAGATCGGCGTGTGCTCATATCTCTCCAAGCCTATAAGCGGTGAGAATCTGTTAAAAGAGATCGATGCTGTAGCCGCCAAGATAGAGGAGAAGAACCGTGAGCGTGAGATAGCAAAGCGCTATGAAGAGGATATGAAGGAGCGCATAGAGCTTGACAAACAGGAATTCTTCGAGAACCTTGTAACGGGTGAGAAGGACCTTCCGTATATCCTTAACAGGGCAAAAGAGCTGTCGATCGATATAACGGCCCTTAAGTACAATGTGATAATTCTGAGGATCCGTTCAATCAAGCACGGAACAGACGAGTATTCAGGCAGTGTAGTCGGTGTTTCTGACAAGCTGGTTGATATAGTTGCCGCCAACAGAGCACTTCTTTTTGACTTAAAACTTGACGGCAAGGCAATCCTGTTTAAGGGCGATACCGATGAAGAAATCGGCCGGAATATAGACAGAGCTATCTTGCAGATGAAAGAGCTCTTTCTGGCATATCCTCATATCAGATATTTCGGAGGTGTGGGCCAGGTTGTCGAGAGAATATCGGATATTCCAAGCTCTTTTACCTGGGCAAACAGAGCCTACGCCCATCAGTATCTTACAAGTGAGAGCGACTTTCTGTTCGGCTCGGAGGAAGGGCTCCATTCGCAGAGAGATGACGTTATCCTTTCGGAGATAGATCCCAGGCACATCGACAGAAGGCTTGTAAAAGAGTTCCTTCGGATGGGCGATGAGTCTGAAACCGAGTTCTTTTTGGATGAATTTTTCCGGGGCATGGGCAAGAATGCAATTCGCTCAACCATGCTCAGGCAGTATATTTCCATGGATATCTATTTCACGGTGTCCGATTTTATATTAAACGAGCTTGGCCTTTCCAAGGAGGAGATGGATGCAGAGGTTCCGCAGTCTGACATGCTTTCTGACGAAAAGACCACTTACGAATATCTGATCCGCATCCTGAAGAAGACCATTGGCCTCAGAAAGCGTACTTCCCAGAGTCATTACAGGGAGGTTATAGGAGAGGTGCTGGCATATATAGATCAGCACTACAGTGATGAGGAGCTTTCTCTTAATACTCTGGCTGCTCATGTTAATTTCTCACCAAATCACTTAAGCGCTGTATTCAGACAGGAGATGGGACAGACCTTTATCAAGTACCTCACGGATTTCCGTCTTGATAAGGCAAAAGAGATGCTGCTGTCCACCTCCAAAAAGAGCAATGAGATCGGAGTGCTTGTGGGATACAAGGACCCGCATTATTTCTCATATCTTTTTAAGAAGACAACCGGTATGACCACTACACAGTACAGAGGCAAGGGACGTATGGAGGATGAGGAATGAGTACGGCTTCCAAAGAAGGCCGAAAGAGGAATAAATCCCGTCTGGCCACTCAGATTCGAATATCATATCTGATACTTCTTTTGCCCAACATCGTGTTCATGGTCTTTGCTTTCTACAATCTCTGGAAGTTGAGCGCGCGCTATGACGACATGCTCAACTCTGTTGTTGTGGCTTCTGAGTTTTCCCTTGATTTCAAAAATGACTTTGACTATGAGACGTATCTTTTGATAGTAGGTAACGTCGCGCCTGAGGATTCCAAGATCCCGGAGCTTCTTGCGGATGCCCGGGGCGTTGTCGACTCTCTTAAGGATGTCACCGATACCTCTGATAACAGGAAGAGGCTTCAGAGCGCGGAGAAGTACCTGAACAACCTTCAGGGGTACATCGACAATATCACCGAGAATCTCGATTTTGATGACAGATATGAAGCAAATATGCAGATCTGGGAGAACGACGTACAGATTGTGACATCCCTTTTACAGGAGACAATCAACGAGTACATCTACTATGAGAACAGGCAGATCCAGATTGCTCAGGCACAGAACAGGCAGTTTTATCTAAATACCATCAAGGTGTCAATGGCTATCTTTGGCTTCATAGTGGTTGCTATTATTGTTGTTTCAATTGTGGGCCCCTTGTGGATCACACGTCCCATCGAGGAGCAGGTTACAAGGGAGCAGAAACAGCTTCGCAAGGCGGAGTTTGAACTTCTGCAGGCGCAGATAAATCCTCACTTTTTGTATAACACTCTGGATGCTATCGTATGGTCTGCTGAAGCCGGTAATCAGAAACAGGTTGTTAAGATGGTAGGTTCGCTCTCCGAGTTTTTCAGGTCTTCTCTTAATAAGGGAAAAGAGCTTGTAAGAGTCAGGGAAGAACTCTCCCACGCCAGGAGCTACCTGGAGATACAGCAGATAAGGTACCAGGACATCTTAAGCTATGAGGTGGATGTTCCTGAGGAACTTTTTGAGTATGAGATTCCCAAGATAACCGTTCAGCCGATTGTTGAAAATGCGCTCTACCACGGCATCAAGAACAGAAGAGGCGGGGGAAAGATAACCATTACCGGAAAAGAGAGTGAGAATGACTACAGGCTTATTGTCACCGATGACGGTATGGGCATGGACAGCGAAAGACTTTCGGAGATCACAAAGGGGCTTGCGGACAAGGCTCCGGAGGATGCCAAGATCTACGGCCTGTACAACGTAAATGAGCGCATAAGGCTCTTTTACGGGGAAGAATACGGCATCAGTATAGAGTCGGAATATGATAAGGGAACGACTGTCACCATCAGGCTGCCGAAAAAATCAACCGAAATCGTAGAAAATTGAAACAGAATAAAAAATAAATAAAATATTCAACTTTTTCTCTTTGTTTATTTAATGGAGATTTCATGATTTTTCTCTAGAATTGTATTTAGTAAGGAATGGTCCTTACAGTAAACATCCATTCTAGGAGGAAAAATTATGATGAAGAAAGTATTGGCACTTCTTATGGCATCTGCAATGACACTTGGTCTTGTAGCATGCGGAAGCTCAGCACCTGCATCTACAGGTTCAGCACCTGCAGCATCAGGCGGAAAGATCAAGGTTGGTATCATCAACAACGACCCTAACGAGTCCGGTTATCGTACAGCTAACGACGCTGACCTCAAGGCTAAATTTACAGAGGCTAACGGCTACGACGCAAAGTTTGCTTACAGTTTAAAGAATGATGAGCAGATCGCAGCAGCTCAGACATTTATTCAGGATGACGTTGATTATCTTCTTCTTTCAGCAGCTGACACAGCAGGCTGGGATTCAGTTCTTAAGGATGCACAGGCAGCAGGCGTAAAGGTTATCCTTTTCGACCGTACAATCGATGCAGATCCTTCACTCTATGAGGCTTCAATCGTTTCCGATATGGCTAAAGAAGGACAGACAGCTGTTGACTGGCTCGCAAGTCAGAACCTTTCAGAGTACAACGTAATCCATATCCAGGGTGTTATGGGATCAGCTGCTCAGCAGGGAAGATCAGGCGCTCTTGATTCTAAGGTAGCAGCAGAGTCTAACTGGAACATCGTTAAGCAGCAGACAGCTGAGTGGAACGCAGAGAAGGCTCAGCAGATCGTTCAGTCAGTTATCGATGCAGGCACACCTTTCAACGTAATCTACGCAGAGAATGACGATATGGCTAAGGGTGCAGTTGCAGCTCTCGACGCAGCAGGTATTTCACACGGTGTTGGCAAAGACGTAGTAGTTATGGGATTTGACTGCAACAAGTGGGCACTTGAAGAGCTCCTTGCACAGAACTGGAACTATGACGGACAGTGCAATCCTTTCCAGTCAAGCTACATCGACGATATCATCAAGAAGCTTGAGGCAGGTGAGACACTTTCACAGAAGACCATCATCATGGACGAGAAGGGCTTCGACGCTACAACAATTACTCAGGACGACGTAGACAACTACGGCATTTGAGTGATATAGCAGACAGAAGTCATAAGGACATGTGCTTGCACAAATGGACTTATGACCTCGGGATGCGAACAGACATGAGGAAAAAAGATACGCGTCTTTATGCGGATCGATTTCCGAATGGATGTAGGATTGCGAGAACGCTTTTTGTGGAGCAATCCGTATATCACGGAATATATAAGATCATCGAAAGGCGCAGCGGCGTTGTCTGCTGCGTCTTTTTTAAAGAAATGAGGAGCAGCCCATGAATGAAACCACATTACTGAAAATGCGTGGCATTGATAAATCATTCCCCGGCGTTCGTGCGCTTCAGAAGGTAGATTTTACCTTGAACAAGGGAGAGATACATGCGCTGATGGGGGAAAACGGCGCAGGAAAATCAACGCTTATAAAAGTACTGACAGGTGTTTATACCAAGGATGCAGGAACTATTGAGCTTGAAGGCGCAGGAGAAGTGTCGATCCACTCCCCGCAGGACGCCCAGAATCTTGGAATAAGTACCGTTTATCAGGAAATAACTCTTTGTCCAAATCTTACTGTCGCAGAGAATATGTTCATCGGAAGAGGAAAAGGTGCATTCACAAACTGGAAGGAAATGAATGCGGATGCAGACAAGCTTCTTCAGTCTCTGGATATTCCGGCAAAGGCAACTCAGCAGCTCTCAAACTGCTCAATCGCTGTACAGCAGATGGTTGCCATTGCAAGAGCAGTGGATATGGACTGTAAAGTTCTTATTCTGGATGAGCCTACATCATCACTCGATGAGCAGGAAGTTGAAAAACTTTTTGGTCTTATGAGAGACCTCAAGGAAATGGGAGTAGGCATCATCTTCGTAACGCACTTCCTGGATCAGGTTTATGAGGTGTGTGACAAGATCACTGTCCTTCGCGACGGACAGCTGGTTGGTGAATATGAGATCAAAGATCTTCCCAGAGTACAGCTTGTTGCCAAGATGCTTGGCAAGGAAATGGATGATCTTTCAGACATAAAAGGAGAGACGAATGAATACAAAGGAAACGACGCTGGAGAGATCGTGTTCGAAGCAGAAGGACTTCAGTCTGATGCCGGCATAAAGCCATTTGATTTCCATATCAAAAAGGGTGAAGTCAACGGCTTTACAGGACTTCTTGGTTCCGGACGAAGCGAGTGTGTAAGAGCAATTTTCGGTGCTGACAGAATCCTTGGAGGAAAGGTGAAGGTCCACGGTAAAGAGGTTAAGATAAATAAGCCCATCGATGCCATGAAGAACGGAATTGCATATCTTCCCGAGGACAGAAAAATCGACGGAATCATCGGTGATCTTTCTGTAAGAGATAACATCATTCTGGCTCTGCAGGTTATGAAAGGATTCTTTAAGCCATTCACAAAGGCGCAGGCCAAGGCCTTTGCCGATGAATACATTGAGAAGCTCAATATCAAGACAGCTTCGGCTGATAAGCCGATCAAGGCACTCTCAGGCGGCAATCAGCAGAAGGTTATTCTTGCAAGGTGGCTCCTTATGCATCCGGAGTATCTTATCCTTGATGAGCCTACAAGAGGTATTGACGTAGGTACCAAGGTTGCTATCCAGAAGCTGGTGCTGGAACTTGCATCACAGGGAATGAGTGTTACCTTCATTTCATCAGAGACGGATGAGATGCTGCGCACATGCTCAAGACTTGTAGTAATGCGCGATAGAAAAGTAGTCGGGGAGCTCTCCGGTGATGATCTTACACAGAATAAGATCATGGCAACTATCGCAGGAGGGGAATAAGGTATGTCAAAACAAAGTAAAGGAAATATATTAGGCGCGTTCAAAGCAATAGCGTCCCATCAGCTCTTTATACCGATTCTTGCACTTGTACTGCTTGCGGTAGTAAACCTGATAGTAGATCCGTCTTTTTTTGAGATAAAAGACGTTACAAACAATGCAGGATATATGGTTAAGTCCGGAGCCCTTATTACAATCCTGGACTACGGCTCAGAGCTGGCAATTCTTGCAATCGGTATGACACTGGTAACTGCAGCTTCCGGCGGACAGGATATTTCCGTTGGAGCAACAATAGCAATCGCAGGCTCTGCAATGCTCAGGGTCCTCTGCGGAGGCAATTCAAGACCGGATACCATTCAGGCTCCAATCATTGTTGCTTTCCTTGTGGCATGTATTGTTGGAATGCTCTGTGGTGCCTTCAACGGAATGCTGGTTTCAATATTTAAGATCCAGCCCATGATAGCAACTCTTATTCTGTTTACGGCCGGCAGATCGATCGCAGCCTGGATCAACAACAACGAGCTTCCTATCGTTCCGGATCCTAAATTTGCGTACTTCGGAGGCTTCATCCCCGGGATACCGATCCCTACGACAGTTTTCATAGCAGCAATATGTATCATCATCATTGCCTTGGTACTCAAATTTACCAATCTGGGACTGTATACCCAGGCTGTTGGTATCAATGAGAGTTCATCAAGACTTAACGGCATCAATCCCACATTTATCAAATTCCTTTCATTTGTTATCCTGGGACTTTGCGTGGCTGTTGCTGCTCTTATCAAGGTTAGCCGTCTTTCAACAATCAACTATTCGGTTATTGCAAAAGACATAGAGATGGATGCCATTCTTGCCGTAGCATTGGGAGGAAATGCTCTTTCAGGCGGTAAGTTTAACATCTGGGCTTCAATCCTTGGAGCATATGTAATCCAGTTCCTTACAACAACACTTTATAAGTTCAATGTTCCTTCGGACGCACTTGCAGCTTATAAGGCGGTTGTAGTTATCATTCTTGTTGTATTCTCAGCTCCAAAGGCAAGAGAATACATGGAGATGTTTGTAAAGAAGCTGAATCCCGGAAGAAAGGAGGCAGCTTAAATGAAAGAGAAAAACAAATTCAACATCTTCGAAAAGATGAATGATACAAACCTTTTGCTCACAATCACCATTGTGATCTTTTTCCTGATGTATATCGGAGCAGTACTGTTTCAGGGAGGCGGCTTTTCAAAGCCTCAGATGTTCTTTAACATCTTAAATGCCAATGCTGCACTTATCATCACAGCCTGCGGTATGAGTATTGTAATGATATCCGGCGGAATCGATATTTCCGTTGGTGGTGTTGTTGCTCTTGTGTCGATGTGCTGCGCGGTATATCTGGACAAAACAAACTCACCGAACATTCTGGTATCCATGCTTATAGCTGTTGGTATAGGACTCCTCTACGGACTTGTTCAGGGCTTTCTGGTTGCGGTTCTTGATATCCAGCCGTTCATTGTCTCTCTTGCAGGAATGTTCTTTGCAAGAGGCATGACAACAATAGTAAATACAGCACCTTTCAATGTTGAGAATCAGGCCTTTGTAGCTCTTAAGGATACACGTGTAAATGTGCCGTTTCTTGGTTCTTATAACAAGAAGGGGATATATGTTCCGGCTTATATTGAAATTGGTGTTATTGTGGCACTTCTAATTGTGATATTATTGTTTGTAGTGCTCAAATGGACCAAGCTTGGAAGAAGCTTTTATGCAGTAGGTGGCAACAGACAGAGTGCTCTGATGATGGGTATTAACGTAAGGAGGACCAAGTTCCTTTCACATCTTATCTGCTCAACACTTGCCGGAATCGGAGGATATGTATATTTCCTTCATGTTGGATCCGGATCTGCAAGCCATGCAATGGGTATGGAGATGAACGCAATTGCTTCGTCCATCATTGGTGGTACACTTCTTACCGGCGGTGTCGGTAACATTATTGGAACATTCTTCGGAGTGCTTTCCCTTAGTACCATTCAGAACATTGTTGCATCAGCAGGACTTGATGAAGCGTGGTGGACAGGTATCACCATTGCGGCAATGCTCTGCATCTTCCTTCTTATCCAGAGCGTAGTTATGGCTCAGAAAAAGAAAGCTATCAAGACATGAAAAAATTTTTAAAACTGATACCTTTGCTGCTCCTTATTCCCACCGTTTTAGCCGGATGCGGGAGTAGCATTCCTTCCGAAAATTCGGAAGAAATAATGCAAGATTCAAAAGCCGACGATGCAATTACCGTCGGCTTCTCTCAGTTGGGGGCAGAATCAGACTGGAGAAGCGCCAACACAGATTCAATGCTTAAGGCTTTTGGGGAAGGCTCCGGTTACAATCTGATCTACAAAAACGGCCAGCAGAAACAGGCAAACCAGATCACTGCCATAAGGATGTTTATTCAGCAGGAGGTGGACTATATAGTGCTGGCGCCTTCCACAGAAGATGGGTGGGAGACTGTGTTAAGCGAAGCCAGAGAGGCAGACATTCCCGTGATCCTTGTTGACAGAAGAGTAAATACTGCCGACAAAAATCTCTATTCCTGCTGGGTGGGGTCTGACTTTGAGCTTGAGGGCAAAAAGATGGCAGCCTGGATCAAGGCATATACTGAAGGTGTGGGAATTGCACCTGAGGATATTCATATAGTTAATATTCAGGGAAATATCGGTTCAACTGCTCAGATCGGCAGGACCAGAGGCCTTGCAAATGCAGCCAGGGACAACGGATGGGACCTTATGGCTGAGGTAAGCGGAGACTTTACGGAGAACCGCGGAAGAGAGGTTATGGCAGCTCTCCTTAAGAGATTTGACAATATAAATGTTGTCTACTGCGAGAACGATAACATGGCCATAGGCGCCATTGACGCCATAGAGAGCGCCGGAAGAAAGGTTGGCTCTGATATAGGAAACGGTGAGATCATGGTGGTGTCCTTTGACGGCGTAAATGAGACAGCACTTGAGTATGCAAGCCAGGGCAAGATTTCCTGTATTGCAGAGTGCAATCCTCTCCATGGACCGAGAGTCAGGGGACTTATCGAGATGCTTCAAAGAGGTGAAATACCTGAGAAATTTAACTATGTAGATGAGAAACTTTTCAGCTCTGTCCCGGGAGTTGATGCGATCGTGGTAGACGGCAAGACTTATAAGGTTGAGAGAAAATGATCAGGATGCTGCCAGGCTTAGAAGGCTAAGACTAAAGAATCGAATCAGACATGCTTGTACTTATTATCGGATTGGATGTTATACTTAAAGTGTCTAGTTAGTACGATGATACCGGGCTCGGAACATGGAGGTAATACTTATGAAGAAGACAGCTGCAATGTTACTTACAGCGACACTTTCAATCAGCATGCTGGCAGGCTGTGGCAAGAGCAATCAGCCTTCTGCGGATCAGCAGACAGCGACTACTCAAAAGACTGAGGCTCAAGCTGCTGCCCAAACCACGGAGATTCTTTCTCCGGAGGATGTTATAGCAGGCTATACCGTCAAGGATCTGGAACTTAACGACGTTGCTCTGGCCGATTATATCAAAGACAACAAGGTGACCATGATCAATTTCTGGGGGACATTCTGTGGACCTTGTCTTTCGGAGATGCCGGATCTTGGCGAAATTGAAAGAAAATACAAGGATAAGGGCTTTGAGATTGTGGGACTTACCACTGATGTGGCTGATCTGGAAGGAAATTATGATGAGAGCACTATTGATGATGCGAGAGCTATCATAGAGGATACAGGGATCACATATCCGATTCTCGTAGCTCCTGCGCAGCTCATGGTGGATATCGGACTTCAGTACGTTCCGACAACATATTTCCTTGACTCGGAGGGCAACGTTCTTGGCAGCCCTGAGATAGGAAGCAAGACCAGTGTGGAATGGGAAGATGTAATTAACAGATATCTTTCAGAGGAATAAAGAAGGTTATTATGAAAAAGACTGCACCGACCTATGTTACGCTGATTCTCCTTTTGATTGCCATAGCTTCCTGCATTTTCGGAATCAGCAGAGGCGAAGTGAAAACCGTAGCTAAAAAGGCAACCAATATTTGCATGGAGTGTATCGGAATTGGCTGACAGTGGCTTAAAGAAACACAGAATAATAAGAAAAGGTGTTCAGGCAGGATGGGGAATCCTTTCGAATGCCCATTTCAAGGGCTTTCTTACAGCGTCTATCTATAAGGGACCGCTCAAGAATTTCTGCGTTCCGGGGATGAACTGCTACTCGTGTCCCGGGGCTCTCGGAGCATGCCCGATCGGAGCTATGCAGTCCGTCTTTGACGCCAGGAAAAGAAAATTCGCCTTTTATGTAGTCGGGTATCTTGCTGCAATAGGGCTTTTGGTGGGAAGGTTCATCTGCGGATGGCTGTGCCTGTTTGGCCTTATTGAAGAACTTCTGTATATGATACCGACTCCCAAGATCAAGGTGCCCAAGAAGGTTGACAAGGTTCTCAGATACTTTAAGTATGTATTTCTCTTCCTGTTTGTTTTTGCGCTTCCGTTCTTTTACAGGACAGAGCTGGGAACGGGAGATCCGTTCTTTTGTAAATACATATGCCCTGTCGGAACCCTGGAGGCAGGAATACCGCTTGTCCTTCTGGATAGTTCACTGAAAACCGCAATCGGAGCACTATTCAGGTGGAAAATGGCGATTCTTATCAGCTGCATTCTGGCTTCAATCTTTATATACAGGCCTTTTTGCAAATATGTATGCCCTCTCGGAGCGTTTTATTCCCTGTTCCAGAAGGTGAGTTTTCTGAAGATGTCTTTTGACGAAAAAGCGTGTGTGCATTGCGGAACCTGTGCGAGAACCTGTAAGATGAATGTCAACCCTGTCAAGAACCCCAACAGCACAGAGTGCATAAGATGCGGTGAGTGCGTAAAAGCTTGCCCTAAGAGCGCGCTTAAGTTTAATGTAATCGAAAAAAGAAAAAAGTGTTGACATGAGCTTTTCATTGTGTTAAATTATATCAGTATTTGAAAACAAAGCAGAGTATCCACTCTCACCCTGCGGCACAGCCAGTAGCGGTTAATATCTTTTCAAATCCAAGCCGTGGCGCGAGGATTATGTGATTGATTTTAGTGGATACATTTGCGAATGTATCCATTTTTTTATTCATTTTGGAGGGTAAAGCCATTAGCGAGTTATTTATTAACGAACAGATCAGAGCTAAAGAGGTCCGTGTAATTGGTATTGAGGGAGATCAGCTTGGTGTTATGTCTATTCAGGACGCCAGGAAGATCGCAGAAGACGAGGGCGTTGACCTTGTCATGATAGCTCCAACTGCTAAGCCACCTGTTTGCAGAGTAGTTGACTATGGTAAATTCAAGTATGAGCAGCTTCGCAAGGAGAAGGAAGCACGTAAGAAACAGAAGACTGTTGAGATCAAGGAGATCAGACTTTCTCCCAACATTGATACAAACGATCTTAATACTAAGGTAAACGCTGCCAAGAAATTCCTTGAGAAAGGAAACAGAGTTAAGATCACACTTCGTTTCCGCGGACGTGAGATGGCACATATGGGCGCCAGCGTTCATATTCTCACAGATTTTGCAGAGGCACTTGCCGATGTTGCTGTTGTTGAGAAACAGCCCAAGGTTGAGGGACGTTCAATGACCATGTTCCTTGCCGAGAAAAAGAACTGATCATTAGCCATAAATATTTGGTTAAAGATAAATATGATATAGGTCAATACAGAGAAATCCGTATATCATAAAAAAGCGTAAAGTATAGGAGGAAATAGCAATGCTGAAGATGAAAACAAAGAGAGCAGCTGCCAAGAGATTCAAGGTTACAGGCACAGGTAAGCTCATGAGAAACAAAGCGTATAAGCGCCACATCTTAACAAAGAAGTCCACAAAGAGAAAGAGAAATCTTAGACATGCCGGACTTGTTGACGCTACTAATGTTAAGACAATGAAGCAGATTCTTCCTTATGCATAATTTTTTGCAGGAAGAAACTTAAGTCAGGTATATTTTTGATTATTTATAGGAGGATTTAAAGATGGCAAGAGTTAAAGGCGCATTAAATGCCAAGAAGAAGCACAATAGAGTACTTAAGCTCGCAAAGGGCTATAGAGGAGCAAGATCAAAGCAGTACAGAGTTGCTAAGCAGTCTGTTATGAGAGCTCTTACTTCAGCATTCGCTGGACGTAAGCAGAAGAAGAGAGATATGAGATCTCTTTGGATCACACGTATCAACGCTGCAGCAAGAATCAATGGTCTTTCATACAGCAACATGATGCACGGCCTCAAGCTTGCAGGTGTTGACATCAACAGAAAGATGCTTGCAGAGCTTGCAGTTAACGATCCTGATGGATTCAAGACACTTGCAGAGCTTGCAAAAGAGAAGATCGCATAATAATATCGGAAACTTATATTGAATAAATAGTTTTTTGATAGTAAAATTAAGGAGTCTGAAGATCAAATTTCAGATTCCTTTTTTATTTGAAAATTGCAGAACGGAGGCAATATTATGGCACTTGAGAATTTACAGCCACAGGAAGTATTTACTTTTTTTGAAAAGCTGTGCAGCATTCCGCACGGCTCATATAATCTTAAGCAGATAAGCGACTATCTCGTTTCTTTTGCCAAAGAGAGAAATCTTGAAGTTATCCAGGATGAGGAGCTCAATGTTATCATCAAGGCTCCCGGAACTGCAGGATATGAGGATAAAGAGCCTGTGATCCTTCAGGGACACATGGATATGGTCGCAGTTAAGAATGACGATGCAGATATTGATATGAAGACGGAAGGGCTCAGAGTTACAACAGACGGGGAATATGTCTGGGCTGAGGGCACAAGTCTTGGAGGAGACGATGGCATTGCTGTTGCTTACTGCCTTGCACTTCTTGATTCAAAGACGATTCCTCATCCTCCGCTTGAAGTTGTTATCACAACCAATGAAGAGACAGGTATGGAAGGTGCAGCTGCAATAGATCTTTCCGGTCTTAAGAGCAAGAAGATGATCAACATCGACAATGAGGTAGAGGGACAGTTTATTACAAGCTGTGCAGGAGGAGCCCGTGTTTACTCAAGGATTCCTGTTACAAGAGATGTGACGTATACCGGAGCCGGAGTTTTAAATGTTAAAGTTGAAGGCCTTTTGGGTGGACATTCCGGTGAGATGATTAAATGCGGAAGAGGAAATGCAAACATTATTCTTGCCAGAACTCTCTTGGAAGCCTCTGATAAAGTGAAACTTAACCTTATCAGCTTTGACGGAGGAAGTGCGGACAATGCAATACCTTCATCAGCTATGGCTCAGATTGTTATCGGAAAGAGCGATATTGATACATTTAAGGACAGTGTGTCTTTCTCTGAGGCAGCGATAAAGGGTGAGCTTGAGGTCAAGGATCCCGGACTTAAGATAACCGTAAGCGAGACGGCCGGCTCTTTTGATAAGGCAGTATCTGATGAGAATACAAAGAATGTACTTACCATGATATGTACCATGCCTGATGGAGTACAGGCTATGAGTTCAGCTGTTGAGGGGCTTGTCGAGACATCACTTAACCTCGGAATTGTTGCGACAAAAGATGGAGTGATAACTGTTGAACAGTCTGTAAGAAGCAGTGTTGAATCTTCCAAGGATTTCCTTATCAGGAAGGTCAGAACCATTTCGGAAATGTTTGGCGGAAAAGTTGAAGTCGGAGGCAATTATCCGGGATGGAAATTCAGACAGTCATCAGAATTAAGAGACCACATGGTGGCTGTTTACAGAGATATGTACGGCAAGGATCCCAAGATTGAAGCAATCCACGCGGGTCTTGAATGCGGGCTCCTTAGCGAAAAGATCAAAGATCTTGACTGTATTTCAATAGGCCCCGACATGGAAGACATTCACTCACCAAAAGAGAGATTGTCAGTTAAGTCCACTGCAAATGTATGGGAATATCTGAAGGCTGTTTTAAAGTGATCAAAACGGGGATGCATTAGGAGGTGTTACATGAATTCAACCAGAAAAAGTATTATGGATGCTGTTGTTGTTCTTTTCAATGAAAAGGGCATGAAATTTACAATGGATGACATTTCAAAACTTCTTCACATCAGCAAGAAGACTATATATAAGGAGTTTAACGACAAGGACGAGCTCTTTTACGCTACTGTTGATTACGGCTTTGCAGCAATCAAACAGAAAGAGGCTGAGATAATTGCCGACGATTCACTGGACCTTGTTGATAAGATCTCAAAGGTTATAGTATGTCTTCCCGATAATTACAGAAATATCGATTTCAGACAGGTTTATCAGCTAAGGGATAAGTTTCCTGTTGTATATAACAGGATTGCCGGTAAGATTGAGACCGACTGGGGAGAAACCGAAAGACTTCTGGAAGAAGCCATGGACAAGGGTCTTATCAAAAAGGTTCCGATCCCTGTGATCAAGCTGACCATTGAGGGTGCCATTGAGAAGTTCCTCAGCACCAAGGAGCTGGCTAAGACTCATGTTACATACGAGGAGTCCCTTAACAGCATGATCGATATCATAATCAACGGACTGCGCGTCTGATGCATCTTTTGGAGGGGTAATAATGATCTACGCAGATGGAAAGATATTTCTTTTACAAACCATGAACACATCCTATCTGTTTCGAAAGACTGAAACGGGACATCTTGAGCATATTCATTACGGTGGTTCGATTTATTCGGTTGAGACTTATGACAGACTAAGGACAGAAATAGATTTAGAGGCAGCTGACAAAGAAATTCTTGAAAAAACAGTTGTTGCCATGGCACCCAAGCACTACAACGGCGGTGGCAATATGAACTACTATGACGATGAGCATCCAAACTTCTGCCTTGAAATGATGGGGCTGGAGTTCTCATCCTTTGGTAAGGGCGATATCAGAGAGCCAATGATCGAGCTTACATATTCTGATGGCAATAACACTGTGGATTTTCTTTTTGAAGATTATGAGGTCAGAAAGGGCAAAATGGCTCTTGAGAGCCTTCCGTCTTCATATGATGATACAGACAGTGCAGAGCAGCTGATCATAAAGCTTTCAGACAAGGGATACGGAACAAAACTTAAGCTGATCTATACAGTATTTCCTGATTGTGATTCCATCACAAGAAGCGCTGTTCTTACCAATGAGGGAGAGGGCGATGTAAGGATAGACAGGATACTCAGTTCTTCTGTGGACTTTTATGATACGGGACTTAAGTTCACATCCTTCCATGGCAGATGGGCATATGAGATGGAGAGGTCTGAAGCAATCTGCAAGGCAGGCAAGATTGTGTCCGAGGAGCTTGCAGCAGGTGAATCCGGATCAAGATCTAACCCCTTTGTTATGATAAGTGCTCCCGAAACAGATGAGAATAACGGTGACTGCTATGGATTTAATCTGATCTACAGCGGCAATCACTATGAGGCTCTTTCATCCAACGGCTGCAGTATCAGCAGATTTGTTTCGGGCATTCAGCCTGCAGGATTTTCGTGGATACTGTCAAAAGGTGATAGGTTTGAAACTCCCGAGGCAGTGATGACATATTCAAACCGTGGATTTAACGGCATGAGCAGGAAAATGCACAGGTTTGTTAAAAAGCATATTGTGAGAGGTGCGTGGCGTGACAGAGAGCGCCCTATCCTCATCAACAGCTGGGAAGCCAATTACTTTAATTTCAACCAGGGCTCTCTTTTAAATCTTGCAAAAGAGGCGTCCAAGTGCGGAATTGAGCTCTTTGTAATGGATGATGGCTGGTTTGGAGAAAGAAACGATGACCACCGCTCCCTGGGCGACTGGTATGAGAACAAGAAAAAGCTTCCGGGCGGAATAAAAGAGCTGGCAGAAAAGGTAAATAATCTGGGAATGCTCTTTGGCATATGGGTTGAGCCTGAGATGGTAAGTGAGAACTCTGAGCTTTACAAAGCGCACCCTGACTGGGCAGTTCAGGTGCCGGGGCATGCTCACTCCAAAGGAAGATTCCAGATGAACCTTGACCTTACAAGGACGGAGGTTCAGGACTATGTCATAGATTCAATGAAAAAGGTCTTTTCCGCAGGAAAAATATCTTACGTTAAGTGGGATATGAACAGGATATTCTCTGATCGCTTCTCAACGGCGCTTTCTGCAGACAGGCAGGGAGAGTTCCAGCACAGATATTACCTTGGACTTTACAGGATCATGAAGGAGCTGACAGAGAGCTTCCCGGACATCCTTTTTGAGGGCTGCTCTGCAGGCGGCAACAGGTTTGACCTTGGCATTCTCTCGTATTTTCCTCAGATTTGGGGAAGTGATGACACAGATGCCTTTTGCAGACTGGATATTCAGAGAGGCTATAGTTACGGATATCCCGCCAATACAGTTGGCGCACATGTCTCGGCATGTCCAAATCATCAGACGCTTGGAAATGCAACACTTGAGACCAGATTTGAGATTGCTGCAGCAGGATGCTTTGGCTACGAATTGAACCTCTGTGATATGAATGAAGCTGACAAAAAGGTTATTTCTGATCAGGTGGAGTTCTACAAGAAATGGAGAGGTCTTTTCCAGTTTGGAGAATATTACAGACTTCCGGATGATGGATACATGATAGTGTCCGGGGACAAAAAGAAAGGGGTTGCCTTTGCGGTTGAGAGAAATATGACTCCAAACTGTGACTACAGGTGCATTAAGGCGCTTGGCCTTGATGACAGTGCAGTATACTGTGTCACAAACAGAGTTGTACCGCTGAGCGTGATGGATTTTGGAAGCCTTGTTAATACCATGGCACCCGTTCATGTCAAGCAGGATGGAATTATCCATCACCTTATTGATAAGTTTACGAACTTCAATGGGGAGGAGCAGAAGGATACTGCAACAGGTGCAGCGCTGAAAACCCGCGGGCTTTCGCTCAACGCCTCCTTTGGCGGAACCGGATACAGTCAGGGCACCAGGATCATGAGAAGCGGTGACACAAGACTGTACCTTTTTGAAAAGCTTTAATCGCTGTAGCTTACATCCATGTTTGCATAAACTTCAAAATCGGGATAAGCTTCTTTTACAGCTTTGATAGCATTGTTAAACACATCCGTTTTGTTTGGTACGAAATCGATTACCAGATCAAAGCGGATGTTCTTTTTTTCAAAATCAACAAAGAATCCGTGCATCTGAAGGACGTTGTCAAAGGATGAAACGATCTTTCTTACGTTGTTTCTGACTTCTGTGATCCTCTCATCCTTGGTGTTTACGGAGTAGATACCGATTGAGATGATGGACACGTTGTGTTCCATATAGACTCTGTCCTGGATTTCTCTTGTTATCTCGTCAATCTTGTCGGCGGTAAAGGTGTCGGGAATTTCTATATGGACTGAAGCCATTACACGATCGGGACCGTAATCGCTGAATATGAGATCATAGGCGCCCTGAACGCCGTCTACATCAACGATCGTCCTCTTGACTGCAGTAGATACCGCTGAGTCTATACGCTCTCCTAAAATCTCACTTATAGTGTCACGAAGCATTTCAAGAGCTGATTTTATCATGATGATGGAGATTATTGCTCCGAGGTATGCCTCAACAGAAAGACCGGAAAAAATGAAGATAAAGGCAGCCACAAGGGTGGCGGCAGATATGATGGAATCAAATCTGGCGTCGGTACCTGATGCGACTAAAGATTCTGAAGACACCTTTTTACCGGTGTTTATAAAGAACTGTCCAAGCAGGAGTTTGACTACAACTGCGACAGCAACGATGATAAGTGTCACTGTGCCGTACTGGGCAGGGTCCGGGTGCAAAATGGATTTGCAGGATTCAACCAAAGAGGTAATGCCTGCATAGAGCACGATGATTGAGATTATCATGGCGCTTAAGTACTCGATCCTTCCGTATCCGTACGGGTGCTTTTTGTCGGGAGCCTTACCTGCTAGAGCAGTACCGATTATCGTGATGACGGATGAGAGCGCATCACTTAAGTTGTTAACAGCATCAAGTACGATAGCGATGGAACCTGATATCAGACCCACAACCATCTTGAAACCGGCAAGAAGAATGTTTACCACAATGCCGATGATACTTGTTCTGATGATGACTTTGCCTCTTGTAACTACTTTTGAATCTGCCATATATTCTGTCCCCTCAATTGTTCTTTGATTACTGAATTGTACCATGGTTTTGGCCCCGGCATACCATAATAATATAAAATATGATAAAATTAATAAAGTATGGGCATATTTTTCTTATTTTTGAGGGGCGAAAATGAAGAAGAGCATCAAGGCAGGTCTTTTTACCTTTGTTACAGCACTCATCATCACTACTGTAATTGCAGTCTTATACATTACAAGCGCAGCCGGAAGCAGAAGGGAAAGAGCAGAATTTATTGCGCAGTCCGTAGCTGACAGGATCGAAGCTGAGATACAGCGAAGAGATTACATAACCAGAATGTTTGAGATCGAGGTTTCAAGCAGCAGGGATGGCATTACTCCCGAGAAGTTTGCCATTACTGCAGATGAAGTGTTCAACGATTACATGGATATCGTTGATATTACTCTGGCTCCGGGTGGTATCGTGAGCTACAAGTATCCTCTGGACAACGGCAAAGCTGAGAGAACAGATCTTTTTGCTGATGACGCCGGCGGAATCTATGCAGATTACAGCAAGATGTCTGGACTCGGCATTATCATGGCGCCTGTGTCTTTAGAGGACGGAAGTTACGGCATTATTCTAAGAAGACCTATCTATATGGGTGAAGTCTCTGAGGCGAATTTCTGGGGATTTGCATCTGTGGAGCTCAATCTTTCAAACTTTTTATCCGAAGTAAATATAAGAGCCCTTGTTGATGGAGGCTACGATTATAAGCTGATCGGTGACAACTCTATCACCGGTGATAACCGCATGATCATGGAGAATTCGGAAAAAGAGCTGTCATCTCCCGTATCGGCCATGATAAATACTGTCGGTGGCGGAGCCTGGACTCTTCTTATTTCTCCGAAAGACAGTTGGATGAATCTCTATGAGATGATCGGATCAATGCTTATTGCTATCCTGATCAGTGTTCTGGCAGCGCTGGCAGCAGGAGAATTCGTATCTGTCAAGGCATATTCCAAGGAACTGGAGGTGCTTTCCTACAGAGACGCTCTGACCAATATCAACAACAACAGAAGTTATCAGGAACATATGGAAGAACTCAGCAAAAAGAAACTTCCATACGGTCTTATATTCATGGATCTGAATGACTTTAAGCAGGTCAATGACACATATGGACATGAGGCAGGCGATACCCTGCTCAATATCGTTGCCAAGAGACTTCAGAACAGCATCAGGGAGAAGGATAAGGCGTTCAGGATCGGTGGTGATGAGTTCGTTGTTGTAATCCACGGAACCCATGATCCGCAGTTCTATGAAGGCGTTATTGCCAGAATGCGTCAGAATGTTGCCAGAGATGTAACACTGAACAACGGTGTCATCCTTAAGGTATCCATAAGTGCCGGATTTGCGCGCTGTCCTGAGGACGGAAGCAAGTTTGAGGATGTTGTAAAGAAAGCTGATGACGCTATGTATCACAACAAGAGGCTGTTTAAAGCACAGAAAAAGGCCGGTCAGGAAGCGGGGGCTGCACAGGCCGAATCATCAAGATAATAAGGTGGAGTGACAAGTAATGGCGGGAGGAAATTTCGATACCATCAACAGAATCTTTGACACCTTTGCGGTTACATCAAGAAGCCGCTATGTCTACGTTTATGACATGGAAAAGAATGTATCCAGGTGGTCTGCAAATGCTGTTGATTATTTCGGTTTAACAGGGGAGTATGTCTACAATGCAAGTTCGGTGTGGGAGATTCGCATCCATCCCGATGACATTGATAAATACAAGGAGTATATAAATGCCGCATTTGCGGGCCAGAAGGTTGATCCCAACTATGAGTACAGAGCCCGGAATAAAAACGGCGAGTACGTAATATGCTCAGCAAGAGGAGTGGTTATAAAAGACTATGCGGGAAGACCGGTCTTTTATGCCTGCTCCATCATAAACAAGGGTATTGTGGACAACAATGACCCGATAACTCTTTTACCCAATCAGTATGAGATGCTCAACTATATGAGGCAGCTTAAGACTCAGCTCAAAGAGTACTCGATCCTCATGATCAATTATATTGATTTTGGTGGCATCAACAGAAGATACGGATATACCATGGGTAATACGATCCTTAGGGCAACTGCTCAGAGGCTTGTAGATGAGGGCAAGAATATGGGACGTGCTTTCAGAGGCGACGGTACAACCATTGCTTTCATCTCAGATTCAATGACCATTGATGAGATAAAGAAATTCTATGGCCGTATGAGAACCTATGCAAGGGAATCAATCATGGTAGATGACAAGAAGATAGGAGCTGAGCTGGCCGGTGGAGTGATCGTATCCACGGACCACAGTGTTGATGAGCATTCTATCTATACAAGTGCCAAGTATGCACTTGATTATTCCAAGACCCAGAAGCACGGGAATCTCATTATTTTCCATAATGACGCTCTGGACAATAACAAGAGCAGCATAGAGCTTGTGGATGCGGTAAGGAATAGTGTAATAAATAACTTTGAGGGATTTCATCTGGAGTATCAGCCGAGAGTATCTTCTGTGGGCGGCAGGCTCGTCGGGATGGAGGTTTTTGTGAGATGGCACAAGGAGCCCTACGGAGAGGTTTTACCTTCGGAGTTTGTGCCCTGGCTTGAACAGGACCCTGTGTTTTATTCACTGGGCAACTGGATCCTTGAAAAGGCACTTATGGATGCGCTGGAGATCCGCAAGAACAATAAGGATTTTTATGTGAGTGTAAACCTCGCATTCATGCAGCTTGAGAGGTCAGAGTTCAGAACAACTCTCCTTGATATCCTGAGAAAGACAGGGTATCCGGCAACAGGACTTTGCCTGGAGATGAGCCAGTCCAGCAGCAGGCAGCTGTCAATGGAGCATTTAAAGAGTCAGATTGAATTCATTAAGTCCTGTGGCATTAAGATCGGAGTGGACTGTTCTACATTTGCAGCACTTGATATGGTAAGGAATCTTCCGGTGGATATAGTGAATCTGGCACCGTCTCTTACGGGTGTAGTGGCAGATAACCTTACGGTTAAGTACATGATAGAAGCTATTACGGCGTTCACCCACAGACTGGGGATCAGAACGTGCTTTAGCGGTATAGAAGATCAGCAGACAGATGCAATAGCAAGACAGTACCCTGTATCAGAGCTTATGGGATACTACTATGGCAGACCGTGCAAAATAGAAGATTTTAAGAAACTTGAGCTGTTGGGACAGCAGTGACATCCACTGCCGGAGGAATAGATGAGTAAGTTGTTTCGTTTCGTTCAAAATGAAGATGTGCTTAAGTCTTTTGAGGAGTTCAAGAATTCGGTTCTCCTTGAAAGACCTGTGGTTATTGCGCGCCATGGAGACTATACACTCTTCCTTAGAAGAATATCCGATGATGAACTTGAACTGACAACTGAAAATACACTGAAGAAAAATGTTATTGCCGGCAGGAGATATGTTGTCTCCGATACTACCTCCGAGCTTGTGGCAAGAGGAACCAGACACGCCTGCCAGAAGATGGCTGAGCTTTCTGATCAGGATGTAAACAGAAAAAGACTCCAGATATGGAAGTGGTATGTCATGGATTGGCAGATGAAGTCTGAAGCCAATACTAAGGAGCTTATGGAAAAAGAGCTTCATTGGAGCGACGATTCGTGTGACTCTGATGAGGTCATGGATGTTGAGTCTTTTCTCCATGGAGAATATTTAAACCTTGGAAACACGCTTTATTTAATTGATAAGTATCTTGCAGGAGATGAGCTGCACAGGGATGAGTTTCGAAAGTTTGCCATCGAAGATGTCATGGAGATGACCAGTGAGGATACCAAGGACAGGTCCCTGGCAGAGGCTGAGGAGAAGAGACAAACTGACGGTCTTAAGAAGCATACCTACAGATTCACAGTGAGCGTGGAAGCAACCGACAAAGAGCACGCCAGAGCAGCACTGCTGCGGTATCTGGCAGGTGATGACAGGATCAAGATTCAGAAATAATAAAAAAAGTATAAATTACTTTATAAACTTTTAATGGTTTAACGCGAAAAAGTGTGCCATATTCTCTATCTTTTGACGTGGTACTGAGATATAATGTACCCATTAAATGAAATTTTATTTTGAGGTATTAAGAGTTGAGGGGCTCTTTTATTTCATCGGTATTTCATTTAAAATCATATTTCTTTTTAGATGGAGGAATTGAATATGAGGCGTTCCGCAAAGAGCAGACACAAAGTTAGCCAGAGTAGCATAGCTATTATGGCAGACGCAATCAAGGCAAAGGAGCAGAACCTTTCATACGGCAAGTTCAAGGCGCTAGACCTTCTTGGTTCCGGAAGTATTGTTGATGATGATGAACCATCTGAATATGCAGTCCACAGTTCAACACTGGTACGAAGGGCTGTACAGACAGAAGAGAAAAAAGCAGTTGCTTACGTTAAGGTAAGAGCAGTATAGACCTCTCTGCGACAACTGAATATTGATAAAAAACGGGAAGGACCTTTAAAAAGGTACCTTCCCTTATTTATGTCTTTTTATCTTGAGAGCTTGCTCTCTCTGTAGATGATATCTGTTCTTGCAGGACCGTTACTTACCATTGTGATAGGATAGCCGATGTGTTCCTCGATGAACTCGATGTAGTTTCTGCAGTTCTCGGGGAGATCCTCGTATTTCTTAATACCCCTGATATCGCATTTCCATCCGGGAAGAGTTTCAAATACCGGCTTAGCCTTATCAAGAAGATGTGTAACCGGGAATTCTGTTGTAACTTCACCGTCAATATCATATCCGACACATACAGGGATCTCATCGAGATATCCGAGAACGTCGAGTACTGTGAAAGCAACATCAGTTGTGCCCTGAAGTCTGCAGCCGTACTTACTTGCTACGCAGTCATACCAGCCGACTCTTCTGGGACGGCCTGTGGTTGCACCGTACTCACCACCATCACCGCCGCGGCGTCTGAGCTCTTCAGCCTCGTCTCCAAACAACTCTGAAACGAACGCGCCTGCACCTACAGCTGATGAATAAGCTTTTGATACGGTTACGATCTGTCTGATCTCATAAGGTGGAATTCCTGCACCGATTGCGCCGTAAGCTGCAAGAGGTGAAGAACTGGTAACCATGGGATAGATTCCGTGGTCGGGATCCTTCATTGTGCCAAGCTGGCCTTCAAGAAGGATTGTTTTGCCCTCTTTGATTGCCTGATCAAGATAAAGAGATACGTTTCCGACATACTCTTTTACCTGCTCTCTCCATTTAACTATCTGATTGAAAAGAGCTTCCTGATCTATCGGATCTGCGTGGTAGAGATTAACAAGAAGTACGTCCTTGATCTCAGCTATCCTTGCGATCTTCTCTTTAATGACGTCATCATCCTGGAAGAACTCATTGATCTGCCATCCGATCTTGGCATATTTGTCTGAGTAGAAAGGTGCAATACCTGACTTGGTTGAACCAAAGCTTTTACCTGCAAGTCTTGCCTCCTCAAGTGTATCGAAGAGTACGTGATAGGGCATCATTACCTGTACTCTGTCAGAGATCATGATCTGTGGCATTGGAACACCCTTGGATGTGATCTCATTAAGTTCGTTCATGAATTTTGTGATATCAAAGGCAACACCGTTACCGATGATATTCATTATGTGCTGGTGGAAAACGCCTGATGGCATAGTATGAAGTGCAAACTTACCATAGTCGTTCACAATTGTATGTCCGGCATTGGCACCACCCTGAAAACGTATTACTACGTCGGCATTGTCCGCAAGGGTATCCGTGATCTTGCCTTTGCCTTCGTCTCCCCAGTTGGCACCTACAACAGCTTTTACCATAATAGAAAGCCTCCTCATTGCTCTTAAATATTTCTTGGTTTAAAACCACATATAAATATAACGTATTAGCGCAAAGAAGTAAAACGAAAGTTGCAAAGCTGACAGAAATGTTTTGATTTTTGCTAAATTTTATAAATATTTATACAATATTAAGACATAAAGAACGAAATATCGATTAAAATATAAGGTACAGATTGTTAACAATTTCTTTTCCCCGATTTGTTTAGGAGGGTATTATGGCAAAGTCCGGTGCAAAGTCAGGTGAGTTTGGCAGTGAAAGCTTTAGAAAGCTTTCTGTTTCCGAGAAGTTTAAAAAAGTATTTAACAACTTAAGGAATAACCTTGTGGCTATTCTGGTTGTAGTCGTTCTTATTGATCTGGCTTCCCTTATTAACCTGGGTAATATTTATAATATTTATTATGAACAGAATTCCCAGCAGGGGGAAATAAGGATCACGATCCAGGCTCTGGCAAAGTATTATCTGTGGGCTATGAACGCAGTTGATGCTGATGACAGGGCAGAGCAGCTTGCAGGCGCTCAGGAAAAGATCGATGAGATGAATGCCGGTCTTGATACGCTCAGTAAGGTATACAAGGGAGATCTTTCAACAGCATATGCTCATATAAAGGACATTGACAACGCTGATGAAAAGCTGAAGGAGCTTATGAATTCAGGCGCTCCGGCAGAAGATATCTACGCATACTATGTTGGCACCGTAAATGAAGCTATAAAGGTTGTAGTTAAAGACTTTAAGGAGATCGGTCTTTCTGCCAAGGCAGAGGCAAGTAAGGCATATATAGGATCTAATGTAATGGTACTTGTAATGACCATAATCTCTTTTGCTGTGGGCATATATGCTCTTTTGTATTCAAAGAAGGCAAGAGGAGCACTTACAAGGAGCGTCCTTGGACCCATCGGCGCAATTTCCGCAGCTGCTGATGACATGGCAAAGGGCAAGCTGGAAGTCAATATAGAGACTGACTCCGAAGATGAGCTTGGTAAGCTGGCAAATGACCTGACTGATTCCACAGCGGTTATTGAGAGCATTGTAAAAGACATTGATGAGACCCTGAGGAGAATGTCAGGGGGAGATTTTTCGACAGGATCCAGGAACAAAGAGCTTTATATAGGAGATTATGAGGCAATAAGCAATGCCCTTTCCGATATTTCAGAGAACCTCTCAAGCACACTCCTTGAGGTAAAGAACTCCTCAAGTCAGGTATCCCAGGGAGCAACCAATATGTCCCAGGGAGCATCAGATCTGGCAGAAGGCGCAACAGATCAGGCTGCAGCCGTAGAGGAACTTACAGCATCCGTAAATTCAATTACGGAGCAGACTAAGCAGCTTGCTGATGTGGCTGAGAGAAGTAAGAATATGGCTGTATCTGTAAGAGACAACGCAGAGACCAGTGCCCGTAAGATGCATCTTGTAACAGATGCCATGACCAGAATAACAGAGGCATCGGCTGAGATTGAACAGGTAACCAACTCAATTGAGGCCATCGCCAAGCAGACATCCCTTCTTGCACTCAATGCTTCAATAGAGGCTGCAAGAGCCGGAGAGACAGGAAAAGGATTCGCGGTTGTTGCCGAGCAGATCGGAAAACTGGCCGATGAGAGTAGTGAAGCAGCTAAAAACACCCATCAGCTCATTGCTGACACCATGGATGAGATCAATAACGGTAACTCAGTAGTTGCCGAGACTACCGAGGCACTTGACGCGATGCGAGGCAGTGTGGAAGAGATCACGGATATGATCATTGAGACAGGAGAACTTGCCGCGCAGCAGGCACAGAGCATGGATGAGATCGATAAGGGTATCGAGATGATCTCAAATGTTGTACAGAATAATTCAGCCACAGCACAGGAGTCAAGTGCAGTATCACTGGAACTGTCCGAACAGTCAGAATCACTGAACAATCTGATAGAACAGTTCACCATAAGCGGGTGAGAGTGTTACGCCCGAATAAAAATGCTAAAAGCCCTTTGCGTACGGCACGGCCTGCGTGAGGGGTTTTGTATTATCATACTCCCCTTTCTGAGTGTATAATAAAATATGTAGTGCACGGGGAGGGAAATATATCATGAACATAAGACGAGCAAAAGAGACGGATATCAAAAAGATAATGGAACTGCTGGGACAGGTACTTGAGATACACGCAGCCATAAGGCCGGATATCTTTGTATCGGGAACCACCAAGTACAGTGAAGATGACTTAAAAGAAATGATCCTTGATGACGAAAAACCGATTTATGTTGCAGCGGATGATGAAGATAACTGTATGGGCTATGCCTTCTGTCAGCTCAAAAATCCTGCTTTTACCAGCACAATGGTACCTCATAAATCTCTTTACATTGATGATCTTTGTGTGGATGAAAAATACAGGGGAAAACACCTTGGAGAGGCACTGTTTGAACATGTCAAAAGAGAAGCCAAAAGGCTTGGGTGCTATGAAGTTACACTTTGTGTATGGAACGGCAATGATACTGCTGAGAGATTCTATGAGAAGATGGGAATGACCACCAAGGAAAGAATGATGGAGATAATTCTGGATGAAAGAACGCTTTAAGGATTACCTTGAAAAACAGATCGAAACCTACAGGGGAATTGCCTTTCCGGTAAAGTCCGGACTTGCGGCCAGACTTTTTACCAAAAAGGTTGATGTGATGAAGCTGCATCCAAACCCTGATGATGAGTTTACAAAGCCTGAGGTTGGACCCAGCTATCGCATAATTTCGGAGTATGAGCAGTTCTTCAGGACTAATGTAAACCTCTATGCTGAAGAACGGCTTATCATTGAAAAAATGCACCCCGATGGCTACATGCTGATAAACGGACATCACAGGTGGGCAGCTTACTATAATATCGGAAGGAAGAAGGTTCCGGTAAATCTCGTGAATCTTACCCATGATGCGGATATCAAGGAAATGATAAAAAACGCTGTCCATGATAAGAGGGTTTCTCTTGATCTTGACGAGGTTGTCTTTGATACGGGAGATGAAGGCAGGGCTGAGAAAAAGCTTATGTTTCCTTTTAACCGTTTATATAAGGAAGACATCAGACTCGGTATACCGGCTCTTTTCCACACACTGGCTAAATACGGCTACGATATATGGGTATATACCTCCGGGTATTATTCCATGGACTATATAATAAATTATTTCAAACATTATCATGTAAAGATCAACGGAGTAATAACCGGTGCCCAGAGGCAGAAAGCCCTGAGCGCCATGAGCAAGAGCGATTTCGACAGCCTGATCGCAGACACATATAAATACACGCTGAGTATAGATAATGATTCTGTGGTAAGGATCAATACAAGAACAAAAGAATTTGAAGATTTTGCCATTGATAAACAGAAAGGGAACTGGGGCGATCAGGTCATGAAGATTATTGGGGGATTCAATGAGGAAGAGAAAGAATGATGAAGAAAAAATGAGGGTGTCCTTTGACCTTGATGAGGTTCTTTTTGTATATCCAAAGACCCATAAGACCGAACCGGAACTGAGATTTCCGTTTAATAAGATTTATAAGGAAAGACTAAGGCTCGGAACTCCGGAGCTTATAAATACCCTGCAAAAGCTTGGGTATGAAGTCTGGGTTTACACATCGTCTTTTCGCAGCGAAAGCTATATAAAAGGGCTGTTTTGGCACTATGGTGTTAAGTTTGATGGTATAATCAACGGCAACAGGCACCTTAGGGAGGTTCAGAAAAACAGCAGCCAGCTCCTTCCGCAGAAGGTTCCCAGCAGATACAGGATATCCTTGCATATAGATGATGAATCGATCATCTGTACTCAGGGACGAACCTTCGGCTATGAGGCCTATCAGCTGGATGGACCGGATGATGAGTGGAAGGAAAAGATAATTAAATTCGCCGGAGAGGTAAGACACAGAAAAGAACTCCGGGAGGGAATAAAGAATGAAGAGATGGTGGACGGTAACTAAAAAGAGCGTGCTGAGCATAAGCCTGTTTGCTTTGATCCTCAGCGCTCTTATGTGCGTCAGCGGATCTTATATATTTAACAGAGCCATAGAAAAGCAATATAACGACAAAGGATATGTTATTGCAAATATAATCCTGGATGAGATCGACCATGACAAAGTAGCTGAGTATGTAACAACCTGGAGAGGAGATGACTATTATAAGGAGATGTCATCATATCTTCGCCGCATGAAAGAGCACACGGGGGCTGCTTACATATACATTGCCGTTCCCTATGAAGACGGTACCATGCGCTATGTCTATGACTCTGCGACCTTTATGGGGGATTCGGATCCTATAGCTGCTTCCTTCGATGAGATCTGGACTGCTTATAAAGAAGGGGTCAGACCTGAGAGCTATCTGATTAGAAAGTCGAAAAAATACGGATATTTAACTTCCAGCTGCCTTCCGATAAAGGACAGCTCCGGAAATGTCGTTGCTCTTTTATTTGTAGACACAAACATGGAAGTGATACTTTCGACGCTCTACAGCTATATCTTCAACATGATAACAATAGCGCTGGTGCTTTTGGTGCTTTACGTTATCTTCAGTTATATAGCGCTGAAAAAGAATCTTATCGGACCTCTTTTGAGGATCAGGAACAATGTCAGGAGCTTTGGTAAAAACAATGCACAGCCGGAGGATACATTAAGTGACATTAAGACCGGAGACGAGATGCAGTATCTGGCAGAAGCAATCGATGGCATGGAAAAAGACATTGTGAATTACATTGACAGTATCAGGACCATCACTGCCGAGAAAGAGAGAATCAGTGCTGAGCTTAATGTTGCTGCCAAGATACAGTCCGATATGCTTCCAAGTGACTTTCCGCCATTCCCGGACAGAAAAGAGTTTGACATTTATGCCACCATGCACCCGGCCAAGGTTGTGGGCGGAGATTTCTACGATTTCTTTTTCCTGGACAGTGATCATCTTGCGATAGTTATGGCAGATGTTTCGGGTAAAGGTATTCCTGCAGCTCTTTTCATGGTTAATGCCAAGTCCAATATAAAGAACAGGACCTTAAGAGGTGGGAGGATCTCACCTTCAGAGGTTTTGTACGATGTCAATAATCAGCTGTGTGAGGGAAATGATGCTGAGCTGTTTGTGACAGTGTGGCTTGGAATTCTGGAGATATCGACTGGCAAAGTTGTAGAAGCTAATGCAGGACATGAGCATCCTGCTATAAGAAGGACAGACGGAGAGTTTGAGCTTGCCAAGTACAAGCATTCACCTGCTGTTGCTACGCTTCCGGGACTAAAGTTTCGAGAAAATGAATTTAAGCTGAATCCGGGAGACAGTCTTTTTGTATATACCGACGGTGTTACAGAGGCTACAAATTCAGGGGATGAGCTCTTTAAGACAACAAGACTTCTGGAGGCCCTTAATAAAGAGCCGGATGCGGATGCAAAGCGCATGTGTGAAATAGTGACAGAAGAAATCGATGAATTTGTGGGCGATGCTCCGCAGTTTGATGATATAACAATGCTCGGCTTTAAATATCTTGGCAATGGATAAATTATAGTGTATTATAATCCCTGGCATTAAACGGAAACGGATATTTTTTGCGAGGGATTGTATTACATGAATGACAAAAAAGAAACAACGAAACCTTATAAGAGGGTGCTTGCCTGGGTCGGAATAGTTCTGCTCGTGGGCATGTACCTTCTTCTTTTATATGAAGCACTTACAGGTTCACCGGACACCTACAATGTATTTATAGGATGCGTTGCAGCTACGATCGCTGTGCCTATCCTTCTTTGGCTCCTTATCTGGGCTATCGGCGCTCTTACAGGAAGACATACGGTGGCTTCTCTTGATCCGATGACCAGCAACAAGAAACACGACAAGTACGGAAATGTAGTGCCTGACAGCGAGATTGACACTGTTGTGTTTGATATCGGCAATGTGCTCACTAACTTTGCCTGGGAGCAGTTCCTTGAGAATAAGGGATATGACAGGGAAATGGTTGAGAGAATGGGTAGAGCATCAGTTAACAGCAAGGACTGGGTGCAGTTTGATAAAGGAGATCTCACCACTGAGCAGATCTGCCAGAGATTTGCGGACAATGATCCTGAAATCGGAGATGAGCTAAAGAGTGCTTTTTCAGATCTGACAGGCATCATTACCGGGAGAGAAAAAACTATTCCGTGGATCAAGGCACTTAAGGCAGCAGGATACAGAGTTCTTGTTCTTTCCAATTTCAGCAAACAGGCTTATGACAGCTGTCGGGATGCGATGGATTTTCTTGATGTTGTTGACGGAGGAATACTCAGCTACAGAGATCGTGTAGTCAAGCCCGATGAGGCAATTTACAGGCTTCTGATGGAGAGATATGAACTTGTGCCTGAGAAGACTGTATTTATAGATGATACACCGGCCAACATAAAGGCAGCAGAGAGCCTGGGATGGCATGGTATTGTTTATGGAGATTATGATCAGGTGGTAGAAGAGCTTCATGACCTGGGTGTCAGATATTAAGCTAAAATAAACTGTACTTTTTAAGCTGTAATTGCTATAATGATTTTTGACAAATCATCGTGAAATGGCTGAAAACCAGAAAGGATGCGGGATTCAATGAACATGGAAAATGACGGAAGTGTCAATGAGAACAGTGTTGAAGATATTGTTTTAAGATACCGTCCGGAGCTTGATAAGTTAGTTCCATATCTGAATTGGCTTAAAGATAATGCAAGCAATGAAGTGGCTCAGAGCTACAGCAATTCTGAACTTAAGTCTATGCCGTTCCCGGTATATGATTCCACATTGCTTTCCTTTGTTAAGGCTGCGCAGAATACGACGCTTATTGATCGCAACTATGTTTATGTATATTCCAAGCATCGCATCAATTCAGCCAAGGATGAACTGATGATTATTAACGATGCGCAGATTACTGATATTGATGATCTTGCAGGCATTTTATCCAAATACATCCTTACAGGTATGACCAAGGGCACTGTGTGGGCAGAGGGAGTCCGCAACGGAGTTTTGTATAACGTGGTCAAGAAAATGGATGAGCTCGTTACATTTTGGGCTGTGAAAACTTGCTGAGGTTTTGTCGAAGCTAGTTTGAACGTGTCCTGGTGAGCGCAGCGAGGCAGAACTTCCTTGTGATAAAGTGAAAAGGTTTTTGGAGGAGAAATGGGAGAGAAGTCAGTCCAGAAGAAAAAGTACATTCTTGAGAAGGCCAGAGCAGTTTTTTCCGAAAAAGGCTTCAAGAATGTTACCATGAAGGATATTGTAGACGCCTGTGAAATCAGTCGTGGGGGTCTTTATCTCTATTTCTCAAGTACAGAAGAAATCTTTCTTGCAGTTCTTGCAGACGATTCCTCAGAGGATGATGAAGAGGCAGTGGTGGCAGCACTTTCCGGTGATGCATCCGCCGGCGATATGCTTGCCCTTTTCCTCAAGGAACAGAAAAAAGAAATCCTCAGGAAAAAGAATAATCTCACAGTTGCCACTTATGAGTTTTTCTCTCTTCATAAGGCAGCTGCCAAAGACAATCCTCTTAAGAACCAGTTTGATACAGCTGTAAGGATTGTTGAGAAACTTATAGAAAATGGCGTTGATAGCGGCGAATTCTATTGCGAGAACCCTGTTGGCTGTGCTCGCAATCTTATGTACGTGGTGGAAGGTCTTAAGATTGCTTCCAAGACCATCGGCGTTACAGAAGAAGCTATTGACAGAGAACTGATGTATGTATTAGAGGGGTTAGTGCCCGATGAATTAAATAATTAATTAGTTTAAAAAGTGCTTAGTTAATTCTAAAGCACTTTTTTAATAAACAAGTTGTTAGGAAAGAGGAGATTTTATGAGCGCAGTAAGACGAATTTTTGTGGAAAAGAAAGCCCCTTTTGCCGGCAAGGCAAAGGAACTTAAGTCGGAGATCAAGAGTTACCTGGGAATAAGAAGTGTTGAACAGGTAAGGATCTTTATCAGATACGATGTGGAGAACATATCCGATGATGTATTTGAAAAGGCTTGCAGAACCGTATTTTCCGAGCCACCTGTAGATATCCTCTACAGAGAGGAAATTGAAATCCCGGATAATGCCAGAGTGTTCAGCATTGAGGCACTTCCCGGACAGTTTGACCAGAGGGCTGATTCCGCAGAACAGTGCGTGCGTTTTATAAAGGGCGATGAGAAGCCTGTTATAAAGACAGCAGTGACATACATGCTGATCGGTGATGTATCTGATGATGAGCTTAAGAAGATTCAGGATTACACCATGAACCCTGTAGATTCCAGGATTGCAGCAGATACCAAGCCTGAAACTCTTGTTGAGAATTACGATGAGCCCGAGGATGTAAAGGTCCTTGATGGCTTTAAGGACATGCCTGAAAAAGACCTTGAGGAACTCTATAATTCTCTTGGCCTTGCCATGACCTTCAATGACTTTAAGTGGATACAGCAGTACTTTGTATCTGACGAGCACAGGGATCCCACAATGACAGAGATCAGGGTTCTTGATACATACTGGTCAGACCACTGCCGTCACACAACCTTCGGAACAGAACTTGTAAATGTAGAGTTCGGTGATGGCTTCTACAAAGAGCCAATTGAGGGTGCATACAAGGACTATCTTGCAGCAAGAGATCAGCTCTACAAGACCGATGACAAAAAGAAAGAGAAATTCATCTCCCTTATGGATATTGCGCTCATGGGAATGAAGAAGCT
>CAMORK010000021.1 GCA_946623755.1 uncultured Butyrivibrio sp.
CATTTCTGGTATAAGAGTCTTATTGTCGTCACACTTAACTTAATGACATTGCCCATAGCACGTGGGAGATTTTTCTTTTCAGAATGAATATTTAAGTACCAGTTCACTTAATGCTCTGTAAGTACCGCGAGGCACCGAGAATTCTTTTCCGTTCTCCATCACAACAGAATCTTTGGTAATCTTGAGCACTCTCTTTAAGTTGATCACGCTCTTGACGCCCATGGAGTAAAAATGCGGATAATCCAGACTCTCATGAATAGCCTGCATTGTACTTCTGATAAGGAAATTGTCATCATGGGTAACGATTCTCTTGTAGTGATCCTCCGACTCTACATAAAGGATATCCTCAACCTTGACTTTGTGCACCTCTCCGCTCTCTCTGAAGGTAATGTAGTGCTCCTCCTCGTCCTGAGTGCACACCCTGTCCATGGCCTCAAAGAAATCCTCCTGCAGGATCGGCTTCTCAAGATAGTGCGCCGCATGGATCCTGAATGCATCCTTATAAAAGGCATTTGACGATGTCATGAAGATAATATGCGCGTTCTCATTATTCTTCATTATTGTCTCAGCCAGTTCAATACCGTTGATCTTGTCAATATATATGTCCAGCAAAAAGATATCGTAGATATTTTTTTCCATCACTCCGAGAAGATCCAGAGATGTGTAGAAAATGTCCACGCTAAATTCAAGACCGCTGTGAGCAGCCCTGTATTTTTCCAAAAGCTCTGCCGCCTCAGCAGCAGAGCTTTTCTCATCGTCACATATTGCCAGTCTGTACATATACCCCCCCGGATAGTTATCCTTTAAAATCTATGCTCTGCCCAATATTCTTTAGTCTGCCTTCTCTCCGGTCTTGGCATCGTATGTTGAAGTCTCCAGCACTTCGCCGGTCTCATACAATACCTTGGAGAAAATTATCTGCTTTTTATCCCGGTCATACTCTGTCTTATATGTATATCTGACACCCTCATCAAGAACTTCACGCTCACCTATCCACATTGGACAGAAAAATTCAATTCCGTCTCCTGCCTGAACATCAAGCATCTTATTGGAAACGTCAACGGACACGCCTTCATCGGTTAAAAGAGTGTGCTCATAGTCGCTGTAATCGCCAACCTCAGCATCTTCTCTTCCAATGGTTGCCAGGTACTCTTCTGCGTAGGATTTCTTCTGTTTCTCCAGCTCATTCCTGTCGTCGTCTTCGATGGTGATGCATCTGCTCCATAGCGCTTCCGGAAAGTTTTCCTTGATGGAATCAACAAATCCGCTTCCATCCTCAGCTTCGACCATTGAAACAAACTCATATTTTCCGTCGTCGTTTTTCCTGACAGTAACAACAGCCGGAATCACACCGGATCCTTCGCACTCAACAAAGTTTCCATCCTGGAACTCAAATGCCCCGAAGGTCTCAAGAACATAGCATTTGATCTCGCCATTTTCATCCGGTTCATCCTGATCCATCAGAATATGCCCCTCGCCCTGAGTCTCACCTGCTTTATACAGATTGTTGCACAAAATTATTATTCCGTTTCCTATCGTCTCATCAAGGTCAGCGGTGATGAGCGGGAATGATGTTTCTTCTGCAGCTGCATCAGATGGTTCTTCTACAGAAGCTTCCACAGATGCTTCCACTACTGCCTCCTCTGTTGATGCCTCTACTGGAGCTACCGCAGGCTCCTCTTTCGGAACATCCTTTTTTCCGCAGCCGACCGTCATTGCAGCCAGTAAAGTAGTCATTGTCAGTACTGCCAAAAGTCTGTTTTTCATAATATGTTACCTCCTCATGGTACTTTCAATTATATAAAGAAATAACACTCATTTCCATAAATCTGATATAAAATACATAAGCGCAGCCCAGGTATAGACGGAATAAAAATGCCCCTTGTCATCAACTCCGGATTTTATGAGCTCTTTTGCTTTCTCTTTGGTGACAAGCTCAAATCCGTTAAAGAATTCCTGTCCTACAGCACCGGTCTGATCCAGCATATCAAGATTCTCAAGACGCAGCTTAACGCAGACCAGTCCATTGCTCTCATCCGTCATTCCCGGACTACTGAAAAGCAGATTGTTTATGACAAAGATTTCATCCCTCTTCTCATCAACAACGATTCCTGTCTCTTCAAAGAGCTCTCTTTTTGCTGTCTCGATTAACGGATTATCCTTTCCCTGGTCCTCCGGATCCATAAGCCCTGCGGGGACACTAAGAAGGAATCTTCCTGTCGGGTATCTGTACTCATATGAGAAAAGAAGCATAGGCTCTTTGCCGGGAAGTTCAACGATAACCACACAACTCACTGCATCCGGTGTCATCGCCTTAAACTCTTCCTCACCCATAGGCGCAACAAGCCTGTCTATAGGCCTTCTTGTGGCGTCAAAATAGTGTTTTCCCTCCTCGTACTTAAGATCAAAAATCCTGAGAAACTTTTTGTCTACTACCGTCTCAACACAATCCCTGGTAATCTTTGGCATTTTTCCTGTTTCCATAATTGTCCCCTTTTACACAAAAGCCCCATAGTTCATAGAACCACGGGGCTTGTTTTTTACGTTTAATTACTTAACTGTAACCTTTGTGATATGAGGATTTGCTCCCTCGTACCAGTAGAGGAATCCCTCCATGTCTACAGTCTGTCCAACCTCGAGGGCCTGAACCGCCTTGTAAACCTCTGTGTCAGAACCGCAAAGGTATGATTCAACTGTAAATGTATAGGTCTGACCACCAACAGAAGCATTGAAGTAAAGGTCATCACCTTCTGTTCCTGAGCCGTCCCACTTGTAGAGATAAGCAACCTCATTGCCGTCAGCATCCTTGGAAGGCTCAATTGTAAGGCCCTTGAAAGCTGCGAAAATGTTCTGCTTGTCGATCAGCTCATCCTTGCCAAGAAGACCTGTTACATCCTCTGCCTTAGCGACATATGTGTCACCGCTCTCTACCTCATAGGTTGCATCAACGATCTCAACTTCTCCTGACCACTCTGACTTGTAACCTGTAACTTTGATCTTTGTTCCGGGAACAAGCTTGTTGTATTCTTCCTCTGAGCATGGAAGCTCGTAGATGAAGTATCCGCCGTCAGCATCCTGTGTGTAGATGGTTGCCTTGTCTTCCCACCAGGACTGCTTAGCCTGAACATAAGTCTCAACAACTACCTCAGAATCAAGTTCAGCTGCTGCGTATTCAGCGTAGGTCATAACGCCCTCGCCCTTAGCTGACTTGCCGTTTCCTGAAGCCCCGCATGCTGCAGTCGACAGAGCGACTACCATAGTAAGTACTACTGCCAATGTCTTTTTCATAATTTTTCTCCTTTTGTGTGTGCTACTGTTTTAGCAAACTGATTATAGCACATTATTTTTTCTTCTTGTATTCCCTAAAGGCAACAAGTCCTATAAGAACCCATGCCAATACAAGCGCTGTTAAAAGAGCTTTCGATGCCCCGGGGAGAGGCCCGAGATCTCTTTTCTCTCCTGCCACATTCCCAGAACTTCTCTGATCAAGATGATACAGCGATCTGACTTCCTTGTACTGAGATTCTATAAAAGCATCGTCCACTGTCTTTTTCCTGCGGACCGACTTTGTAACGTTCTCTATCAGCTGTCCCGCAGCATCTCTTACGGAAGCAGACCCGTTGAACACCGCTGTAACAAAGGTGTTCTTTGTATTGTTCATAAGGAGCTTTACTGCTTCTATCTTCACGTCATAGTGTTCCGAGTTATCCGTTCCCTCTTTTGCCAGATAGTCCTGATACTCCGGGCTGTTCTGTGCCTTGGTGGTCACGGGAATATAGCCTTCTGTCTTGGAATAGGCAATCTGAACTTCATTTGTCAAAAGATACTGTGCAAAAATCCACGAAGCCAGAACCTGCTGAGGATCTTTTTTATTAAAAATACAGAGCGAAGGGCCCTGGGACATCATCTTTATGTCGGATGTGTCATACTGCGGAACCGCCATTACTTTTGTTTCAAAGTCCACAACCTTATCCGGTGCTATGTCAAGGAGAGGCGCCTTGCTGCCCATCCAGGTTGATCCGGCTGTCGAATCAATGGCAAATATGCACTGTCCGGCATTCAGGAAATTCGCAGGATACCCCGAAATCTTGAAGGTTGAAAAAGCCCCGGTGGTAGTGTGCTGCGCCACAGTTTCCAGAATTTCTTTTGTATCGTCATTAAAAAGCAGAATGTTGCCGTCACTGTCAGTATAATCCGCACCCTTTTGTCTGAGCATCGTGATCATCATATTGTCTGTAGACTTGTAGATTACAGGGATCATGACGTTCTGTCCGTTTACCTTAAATGTGCCGTCGGGATTCTTTTCCGTAGCAGCCTCAGCCACCTCCCACATAAAATCCCAGGTAAGGACTTCAGGAAGTTTGAATCCAAGCTCCTCAACATAAGTCTCGTTTACATAGCATGCCTCAGTGGATCTCATATAAGGAAGTGCGTAGCAGTTTTCGCCGATGATTCCCTCGTTCAGAAATTCAGGAACTATCTCCTCTTTTCCGGGCGAGTCGAATTTAAGCTCACTTCCGCCAAGACCGTATTTCTCATCTTCAAAAAGATCGTCCAGCGGGACCACAACGTTGTTGCCCGTAAGATAAGTTGCGATGTGATCCGGATAGGTAATGCACACATCAGGTGTGGTTCCTGTGGAAATATTGGTGATTACATCGTTGTAGATTTTCCCGTAATCTGTGTATAGCCTTAGATTGACCGTGATGTTAGGGTAGAGCTTTTCAAAATCCTCTATAGCCTGGGAGTATATCCTGCTCTGTACCACGTTTGTGTCATTCTTGGCCCAGAAGGTGATCTCTATATTTTTATTTTCATCAAAGCTCTCCGGGATGGCAAAAGCCCCCTGAGCTTCTGCCCCATGGCATCCTGTCAGGAATGTCACGCTCATCAAAAGAGCCAGAGCTGCACATTTAATTCTTTTCATACTATTCCTCACAATTAAGGATCAGCCTTTGGTTCCGCCTCGGGCCACACCCTCCATTATCTTCTTCCTGAAGATCAAAAACAGTACTACAAGCGGCAGCGAGATCACAACAACTGCTGCCATCATTGCAGGTACATTCTCTCGTCCGAAGCCGTTTTCTCTAATTTCCTGGATGCCGTTTGATACCAGGAAGAAGTTTTTATCATCGGTGATGAGCCTTGGCCAGACATAGCTGTTCCAGCACTCAATGACTTTGAGTATAGTTATGGTCACAAGAGTCGGTTTTGAAATCGGGATCATGACCTTAAAGAGATACCTCATGTCCGAGGTTCCGTCCACCTTGGCAGCCTTGTAAAGCTCCTCCGGTATAAGTTCAAAATTCTCCTTGAGAAGATATATGTAGAAAACCGAAGTCACCGACGGCAGGATAAGACCAAGGTATGTATTTCTGAGGTCTAAGTTTGTTATAGTGACAAAGTTGGTTATGATGACAAGCTCATTTGGTATCATCATGAGGGAAAGAAACATCGAAAAGACAATGTCTTTTCCCTTAAAATCCAGTCTTGCAAAGGCAAAGGCCGCAAAAATTATGACTATCATCATAAGCCCTGTGGTAACAAGTGTGAATATCAGTGTATTGAAGAAGTACCTGGCAAGTGGTACCGCGGTAAAGGCCTGGATATAATTCTGAAGAGTCGGACTGAGCGTGAAAAACTTTGGTACATACTCTGAGTTGTATGAGCTGTAGCTCTTAACCGAAGTGAGGACCATCCAGTAAAAAGGAAACAGCACCAGAATCCCCCATATAGCAAGGAACAGATATCTGAGCACTTCTCTTACCGTTTTCTTTATTCTGCTTTCTCTTTCAATTGTCTGAATCTGAGTGTTATCCATTTATTCAAATCCTCAAAAAACTCTTCTAACTATAAAATACAGTCTTGCGGCTGACCATGAGATTGATGGTGGTGATGGTAAATACAATGGCAAAAAGGATCAGTGCTGCTGCCGATGCATAAGAAGGATAGCCTCCGCTGTTTCCGTACAGCATATCGTACACATAACCAACTATTGTATTCATTCCCGCCGCGTTAAGATCTGTTCCGAAAAGAGCCACCTCATCGCTGTAGGCTTTGAACGCCCCGATAAATCCTGTGATCACAAGATAAAAAACCATAGGCGAGATCATAGGAAGTGTGATCTTATAAAAAACCCTGAAGGGAGGTGTGTCATCCACCTTGGCAGCTTTGTAGTACATTGGGTTCACCGATGCCAGAGCACTGGTCAGGATCAGTATCTTAAATGGCATTACGATCCAGATCGTGTAAAAACACATCACGAACATTTTTGCCCAATAGGGACCGTCAATGAAATCGACACCCTTTCCACCAAAGAGCTGTATTAGGATATTAACAAGGCCGTCGGAATACGGAGTCTTCTTAAAGAGGATCATGAAGACAAGGCCTACAGCCAGAGTATTGGTCACATAGGGAAGAAAATAAACAGTCTGAAAGAAATCTCTTAAGGCCTTGATATTACTTAATTCCAAAGAGATGAAAAGAGCGATTCCGGTAGACAGCGGAACCGTAATGATAACAATTATAAAGGTATTCTTCAAAGCCTGAATGAAATACGGGTCGTGAAGAACATAGTCATAGTTGTAAAGCCCAACGCCAAAATAGCTCTGGGAGGCAAAATTATACCCTTCTTCAAATGAGTAGACAAAAACGTCCACAAGAGGATATACCATAAATACCAATAGAAAGGCCAGTGCGGGAAGCAGGCACAGCCACGCTGTCAGGTTCTTTTTCATGACTCTGTCCTGATCCTTTCCTCAATGATCTTATCAAACAACCTTACTTTGTGTGGCTTAAGTGAAAATCTCACGCAGCCTTCTACAGGAACAACTTCCTCCTCAGAAGGAATGATCGCCCTTATATTCTCTCCAAGGAAATGCTCGTTGGAAGCGATAACGCTGGTGTCGCGCCCCATGACTTCCCTGTTGATAAAATTGCAGGCCAAAGGACCGTTTTCATCCACAATAAATCCTTCAGGTCTTACTGCGACGTAAACATCTCCGTCTCCGGCGCCTTTTGCATCCATGACAACAGCATCACCGATGTAGGCTTTCTCATCCCTGATGTAACCTTCAAACACATTTATCTGTGGAGTTCCCAGGAATTTGGCAACAAAAAGATTAATGGGTTCGTCATATATTTCCTGTGGCTTGCCCATCTGCTGAAGTACGCCGTCTTTCATTACAACAATGATATCGGATATACTCATGGCCTCTTCCTGGTCATGAGTTACAAACACGGTGGTAATGCCGGTTTCAGTCTGAATGCGCTTGATCTCCTCTCTTGTCTGGAGGCGCAGTCTCGCATCAAGGTTTGAGAGCGGTTCATCCAGAAGAAGAACCTTGGGCATCTTGACAAGAGCCCTGGCAATGGCAACTCGCTGCTGCTGTCCGCCGGACATCTCATTGGGCTTTCTGTCCAGAAGTTCATCGATCTGTACCAGTCTGGCAGCCTCCAGGACCTTTTCCTCCATAACTTCCCTTGTGAGTTTATTCTCGCCCCGAAGGTTCTCAAGAGGAAATCTGATATTCTCTCTCACTGTAAGATGCGGGTAGAGAGCGTAGTTCTGGAACACCAGTCCTACACCTCTCTTCTCGGGCTCAAGATCCGTGACATCAAGGTCTTCAAAATATATCTTTCCTTCTGTTGGCTTCTCAAGTCCGCAGATAAGATTGAGTGCCGTACTCTTTCCGCAGCCGGATGGCCCCAGCAGTCCTACAAGCTTGCCGTCCGGAATGGTAAAGTTAAAATCCGAGACAGCAATCACCTCATCCTTGATCTTCTTATTTCTGTTTGGAAACCTCTTGGTGAGGTGTTCTAAAACTATTTTCATACTCTCCCCTCAGATCTGATGTCTTACAACCTTGTACTCATCGTTGTCCTGATAGTACGGGCACTCTTTGGAATTGCCGGACATAAGTCTGTAATAATCATCCTCGTCCATGTTGACCATACAGGTGTAACACTCCCAGTCCTCATCATACACATAATTTGCGCAGGTATCGCAGATCATACAAAATCCTCTCTCATGGGATTAAAGATGTCCAGAAGCTTACCGGCCTCAAGGCATACGCATCCGTGAACCACATCATTCATCTTGAGCATAGTATCGCCGGCTTCAACAATCTTTTTTACCCCGTCAATCTCAAACTCAAATTTGCCACTGACTATATATGTTATCTGAGTGTGCGGATGGTGGTGAAGTGCACCTACAGCGCCTTTCTCAAAAGTATTCTCAACGCACATAAGATCCTTGCTGTATGCAAGAACACGTCTTACCACGCCGTTACCCTGATCCTCTGCCTTTACATTCTTATAAAAAACCCATCTCTCATCCATCATTTTATTATCCTCCGTTAAAAGTTCATAGCTGCGATGTAGTCCTCATCGAACCCATCCATGGTTGCAAGCTCGGTAAGCTGAGCCTTCTCCTTAATTAGATCCAGCCCGGCCGAAGCATCCGCTTCTGCCTCCCATCCCGAGAGCACGCAGGCTGTATACTCTGCAGCCCCCTTGAGTGCTGAATTTCCGATTGCTATTATCTTACCATTAAACTCCCTCGGAAACATATGTAATTCTTCTACATTTTCTGGTGTTATTTTACTTCCAAATCCTCCGGAAATATACACTTTATCAGGAATTTTTCCATCAAGGAGAGTTTTGGCTCCGGTATATATTGCCGCCTTTGCCAGCTGTACATTTCTGATGTCGCTCTGCAAAAGCCTTATCCTGCCGTCATCAGTCAGCGGAAATCCCTCATCGAAGTACTCCTCTGTCAAAAGACCTGTCTCATCAACCAGCCCTGTTCTCACAAGCTCAGAAACTGCCTCCATGACACCTGTTCCGCAGATGCCGATAGGTTCTGCTCCTCCGATGGTGTCTATGATCACCCGGCGGTTTTGGCCTGTGCCATTTATTCTGACGTGGCAGATAGCTCCGGGAACAGATGCTACTCCGCAGTTTATCCCGCCCGCCTCAAATACAGGCCCCGCAGCGGTTGAAGTGACATGCAGGTCCTCACCGTCAAAAAATGCCATCTCTCCGTTGGTTCCAAGATCCAGAAAAAAGAACTTTTCATCCTTGTTCAGGTCCAGAGTAAAGAGTCCTGCTACGATGTCAGCACCGACAAATGCAGAGATTCCGGGGAGGACTGTCAGGCTTATGTCGGATATATTATCAAGCAATATGTCTGAAAGCATCTGCTCTTTCTGCAAATATTCAGCGGTGTACGGGTACTTGCCAAGGCTTGCCGCATCTCTTCCTGCAAGGAGATACAGCATTGTTGTATTGCCGGTTATTGTTATGGCCTTGAGGTCGGGTAACTTACCCGGACAGGTTATGTTGTGGGCCTTCGTAAGGTCTTTAATCAAGTTCTCTATATCTGTGACCACGGCCTTTCGAAGAGCTTCTCTTGTCTCTTCATCCTCTGATGCGGCAATTCTTGATATGACGTCTGCTCCGTAGCGGCGCTGAGAATTGACGCAGCTTGATGTTGCTATTACTTTGTATCCGCTCCCTGTGCTCTGTATCAAGGCCGCAGCTATTGTGGTCGTACCAAGGTCGATGGCAATGCCGTAAGCGCCTTCTGCTTCGGCTTCATTGCTCCCTGATGGTTCCGGGATATCTGTTTGCATTCCGGCATCCGGCATCTCATTATCATTTAATGTCAATGCCGACATTCCCTGCTCCTTAAGGCTTCCGATAAGTTCTACTTCACAGTCCTCATATATTACGGTCCTGCAGAGGATCCTGATTCCCTGCTTTGTCTCTTCCTCAGTCAGGAACATCTCCTCATAGCTTCCGGGGGTTGGGGCACCACTCAGGAACTTTATCCTGCATCTTCCGCACCTTGCTCTGCCTCCGCAGGGAAGAGCATACTTCACCCCCGCCCTGTCCAGGACAGCCTTCAGCCTCTCTCCCTTGGTGGCAGCGATGGTCTGCACTTTTCCATATTCATTTATGGTAACCGTGATCTCTTTTGCCTTCATATACCATAAGTGTAGTGACTGAAGCCTTAGTTCGCAAGTTTTATGTGAATTGCCCTGGCATGACAGTTATCACAAAACAATAGAGTCAATGGGAACGGTTCTTTTTGACTCCTTTTCCTATCCCTCTAGGCGACTTTTACTCATATATATAAATTCTCAGGATCATCCAGTTTCTACGCCCATAAGGCACTTTTCACAATATAGGTAGAAAGAATTCTTCATGAAAATTTTTATATTCCTGTTTTTCTACGCCCATAGGCCACTTTTTCAAATATAAGTAGAAAGAATCTGCTTCTCCATTCAAGTTTTCTACGCCCACAGACCATTTTCATCCATATAGGTAGAAAATATGTCCTTATACAAATTTCTTCGCTCTAGCTTTTTACGCCCATAGGCTACTTTTATCCGTATATGAAGAAAAAACCTTATGCTAATTTTCTACCCTGGGTTTTCTACACTCTGTAAGCCACAGTCTGCATTCTTTTGCCAGCCTTAGCTCCTTTCAAAAATGGTCCCTTGACTCCGTCCCCAGGTGTCAAAATGGAGTGGCGGATGCTGCACGGGAGGTGAATGAATTGTCACAAAACAATGGCATTTTCGCCGCAAATGTGAGAAAATATAAGGTAACCGAGCATATTAATTCGGAATAAACAAAATGGTTTTCGAGTATGAAAGGAGATAGTTATGGGGCTTATTTCAGCAGCACTCTCAGCAGGTGGCAGTGTACTCTCTGATTCCTGGAGAGATTATTTCTATTGTGACTCACTCACTTCTGATGTGCTTCTCACAAAAGCAAAAAAGAAACAGGGAAAGGGCAACGAGAACATTATTTCTAACGGTTCCATCGTTGCTGTTAATGAAGGACAGTGTATGATCCTTGTTGATCAGGGACAGATCACAGAGATCTGTGCAGAGCCAGGAGAATTCGTATACGATACTTCAACAGAGCCATCCCTTTTCTATGGTGATCTTGGAGAAAATATTGTAAATTCCTTCAAGCAGTTCTATAAGAGACTCAGCTTTGCAGGTGGCACAGCTAAGGATCAGCGCGTTTATTTCATCAATACCAAGGACATAATCGGCAACAAGTACGGAACAGTTAATCCCGTTCCTTTCCGCGTAGTTGATACTAACGTAGGACTTGATATGGATATCGATATCCGTTGCCATGGTGAATACAGCTATCGTGTTGTTGACCCCGTTCTTTTCTACAAGAACATAGTTGGCAATGTTTCAGATGAATTCAGAAGAGACAAGATCGAGTCTCAGTTAAAGAGTGAACTCCTTACAGCTCTTCAGCCTACTTTTGCAAAGATTTCCGAGATGGGAATCCGTTACAGTGCTCTTCCCGGACACACAACCGAGATCGCTGACGTTCTCAACGATGTTCTTTCCAAGAAGTGGACAGAGACTTACGGTATCAAAATTTCTTCCTTCGGTATAAGCTCAGTTAATGCTTCCGAAGAAGATGAGAAGACAATTAAAGAGCTCCAGAGAGCAGGCGCTCTTAAGAATCCCAATATGGCCGCTGCTACTCTTGCAAGTGCACAGGCACAGGCTATGCAGGATGCTGCCAAGAATACTGCTACAGGTCCTATGATGGCTTTCGCAGGAATGAACATGGCTCAGCAGGCCGGCGGAATGAACGCTCAGTCACTCTATGCAATGGGTGCTCAGCAGCAGGCTCAGGCAGCTCCTCAGATGGCAGCTCCTTCTGCAGGTTCATGGACATGCTCTTGCGGTAACGTTAACACAGGTAACTTCTGCCCTAACTGCGGCTCCAAAAAACCCGATGCAGGCTGGACATGCTCCTGTGGCACTGTAAATACAGGCAACTTCTGCACACAGTGCGGTTCACCAAGACCTAACTAATATTATTCAGAGGAAATCATGGCTTTACACGAATATGAATGCCCCGCCTGTGGCGGGGCAATGGAATTTAATCCGAAGACCCAGAAGATCAAATGTCCCTTCTGTGATTCGGAGTTTGATGTAAAGGACTATGTAGCCAATCACAACTCTGACTCTGCCGGAGAAGCAGCGGATGATTATATAACAAATCCCGCTGCCGGCGAAGAAGACAATTCTCAGCCCATGTTCATCTACCGTTGCGGTTCATGCAGCGGCGAAATTCTGGCCACAGAGTCTCTTGGCTCCATGAAATGTCCTTTCTGCAGTAACAACGTTGTAGTAAAAGAGAAATTCACAGGCAAGTTCACCCCCGATTACATCATCCCCTTTAATAAGACCAGGGAAGATGCCATCGAGGCTTATAAAGGTTATGTAAAATCCAAGAAGCTCCTTCCTAAGGTGTTCTTTGATCAGAACCATATCGACGAGATCAAGGGTATCTATGTGCCTTTCTGGCTCTTTAACGCCACTCAGAATTACAGGGGAAGCTTTGATGCCACCAAGGTAAGGACCTGGAGTGATTCAAATTATAACTATACCGAGACCAGCTACTTCGATGTCACAAGAGTCGGATCAGAGCGCTTTGAACGCGTTCCTGTCGACGGATCAAAGGAAATGCCGGATGACCTTATGGAATCCCTTGAGCCCTTTGACCAGTCCAAGATGGTTCCTTTCAACATGGGATACCTGGCCGGTTTTCTCGCTAACAAATACAACGTTGAAGCTTCAGAGAACAGAGACAGGGCTATAAACAGAATGCATAGTTCAACTGTTTCTGACTTCAGAAATACCATATCAGGTTACTCCTCGCTAAGAGCACGGGAAGAGCAGTGCACAACTTCAGATGAATCCAATAAGTATGCCCTTTATCCGGTATACATCCTGAATACATCCTGGAACGGAAACAATTATCTCTTTGCCATGAACGGACAGAGCGGTAAATTTGTAGGAAATCTTCCTTTCTCCCTTTCCAGAGCACTTGCATACTATTTCCCGATCGCCGGAGCAATTGCAGCTATAGCTTTCGTTCTGTTTAGCTTATTTACCTGAGGTGACCTTTAGGACAGCATATGAATAAAAAGAAACAATACAACATTATATTTTCAAGGATCTTACTGGCAGTACTGCTTATCACTATGATCCTGCCCATAAGAGCTCTCGCATCTGAACAGCTCTGGGATAGCGATACTATGCCATCCAGCCGCCAGAAACCAAGACTTTTGGACAACGCCGATCTCCTTACAGATTCTGAGGAGAAGCAGCTTCTTGCCAAGCTTGATGAGACCAGCCAAAAATGGCAGTGCAACATTGTTCTTCTGACAGTTGACGATCACACTGGAGAAATCCAGGATTTTGCCGATAACTATTTTGACTACAATGGATTTCAGGCAGATTTCGACGGAAGCGGTATTCTGTTCATGCTCAGCATGGCAGACAGAGAATGGGCGATCAGCACCCGTGGCAACGCCATCAATGTATTCACTGACTATGGCCAGGCATATATGATAAATGCCATGATGGACGACCTGAAATACGGTGATTACTACGGTGCATTTAAAACTTATGTAAAGGAATGTGACAAGCTCTTAGATGAGGCTTCAAAAGGAACTCCTTATGATGTGAATTCCAAGCCGATTCGCACAGCTTCTGACTATATAAGCTACGCTATGTACAGCGTCATCATCGGTCTTTTACTTGCACTTGCTCCTATCCTCAAAATGAAAGCGGATTTAAAGACAGTCAAGATGAACTCCGGTGCACGCAACTACTCAGCTGGCGGCCCTACCATCAGAGCCCGCGACGACAGATTCCTTCATAAGACGCTGCACAAAACACCAAGACCTCAAGATAACGATTCACACAGTTCCGGTCGAGGCGGTTCATTTGGCGGCGGTAGTTCAGTCCACGTCTCCAGTTCAGGAAGTTCTCACGGAGGTAGTCACGGACACTTCTGATAAGCAGGAGGATTTAATCAGTGAATTTAACTGTGAAGATCCGCACAGCTTTGTTGTCAGTAGTAGCACTGGCTCTTGTTTTACTATTTCTGCTGCTTCTTGGCACACATAGGTTTGACACTCCATTACAGAGTACAATAGTTCAGCTGGATTCCGGCTGGACTATTTCTCGTGGAGAAGAGATGTGGCAGCCTGATGACATCACAAAAACCAACGTCGGCATGATGAACAAAGGAGATGTCCTGACTCTAAAAACTACGCTCCCCGCATTCCGTAGCTATCCTGCAACCATTTCTTTCAGAACCATTCTTTCAACAGCAGAGGTCTATCTGGATGGTAAGCTTATCTATTCCTTTGGACAGGACTACGCCTCCAAAGGCAAAATGATTCCCAAGAATGAAAACTTCATCCCGCTCCCCGATGACTTTCAGGGAAAAGAGCTGACTATAAAACTTACTTCCGGCGAAAAAGAAGCCTTTGCCGGTCTTTCCCCCATAAAGCTCGGTGTCTACAATGATATAAAGCTCTCTTTGGTGCAGGGAAATCGACTTCCCCTGGTAATCGGTGTATTTCTATGTCACATAGGTTTTTTGCTCCTTATCCTCGCACCATTTCTTGTTTTTTCGAGATATCATGATTTCAGCATTATCTTCAGTGGTCTGACATCTCTGCTTATTGGCATTTATATTCTCAGCTACAATGACATTTTCTGGTATCTGGCAGACAATCCGCCCTTCTATACATTCGCAGAATATTTTACGCTATATCTTATTCCTGCCGGTATAATGGGATTCATCGTCACCACAGACCGATCCGGCTATAAATACATTGGAATAGCATTATTTATCTTTGATCTTATCTTCGGACTTGGTACCGCGCTCCTTCATCTGGCAAATGTCATTCACATCTGCAGTTTTGTTTCAACGCTTCATGTGATCGGCCTGGTGGAAGGTATCTTTGTCTTGTTATCCCTTATTTTCACAGCCTGGAAATCATCCAGAGGCGATGACAGAGACATTCTCAGTGCACGTATTATCTCAACCAGGATACTGATCGTCGGCCTTGCTTCCTTTGTTTTATGTGCAATTGTAGATATTGTTGCTTACAATATCCTTAAATTCATTACTGAAGGTGATGCCAATGTAAAGATTACCTTCACCACAGTAGGAGCATTGATATTTGTTATGAGCCTGCTCCTTAACTTCTTCTTCCACTGTATAGAATTCATCAATGAATCTACAATTAAATCCCAGTTGGAAGGACTTGCATACAGCGACACACTCACAGGCATCTCCAACAGAGCACGCTGTGAGCAGGTTCTTACGGAGCTTTCCGGTGATTATACAATAATAAGCATGGATCTTGATTACCTGAAATATACCAACGACAACTATGGCCACGATATGGGCGACAAGCTCCTCAGCGGTTTTTCTGAAATACTTAAAAACAGCTTCACCGATGCTTTACTGATAGGCAGGATGGGCGGGGATGAGTTTATAGTCATCCTCCCATTTGTCGACGACGAAAGGATGAAGAGAGACATCGCATGCTTTACGGATCAGATGGATCACAAAAGCAGCCAGAGCTCCCCTCTTAGGTTTTCTGCATCATGGGGTTATGCTTCAAGCAAAGATCCCGAACTTAAAAGTGGCTCTCCTGCTCAGAAAGTATATCTTCTCGCCGATCAGCATATGTATGCCATGAAGAATCAGCATCACAGACAGACCCTCGGCAGGCTCTATGACGATCTTCTTGGTAAAATGATGGAAAAGGGAGGTAAGAGCCATGATTAAAAAGTTCATCCCCCCTTTGATCTGTTCCATAATAGTAACCTTCCTTGTATATCTGCTGATCAGCACCTGTATGTCTTTTACTGCGGAACATCCAATGGCTGAGCTGGATAGCGGATGGGTCATAACACTTAATGGCGGAGTCCATAAAGATATTCCTCTGACGAGATTTAGCGAAATAATAGATGGTACTCTCGAGAGAGGTGACAGCATTGTCATGACAACAACACTACCGGATCTTGGCAATATACCTTTCCCGGTTATTCTTTTTAAGAGCAGATACACTACCCTGACAGTTTATGTTGACGGAGAATACTTTTTCGACTATGGATCTGATATGTATGCCAACAATGAATTTCTTGGTAAGACTTATCATTTTATCACCCTCCCGACTGATTTTGCCGGAAAAGAGTTAAAATTCGAAATGAGAGTCAGTGAAAAAGATGCATTCAACAACCTTAATCCACCGGTAATAGGAAGTCAGCCGGATGTCGAAGGAGATTTTATACACAGACATCTGCCGATAATTGCTACGAGTATGTTCCTGTTTGTATTCGGGCTTTCATTCCTTTGCATCACAATGTTTTTCGTAAGCTCAATACCGGATATCCGGGCCTTTCTTATCGGCTCAGTATTCTGCATAAACCTGGCCATTTGGCTCATGTCGTATTACAGTATACTATCGCCATTTATTTATACCAGGTACGAAACACAGATAGAATTCTTTACGATGTACCTGATCGTGCCTTTCTGTTATCTCTTCGTATATATGATTCAGAAGGTAGAAAACAAAAGACTCTATCTGACAGCTGCTCTTTTAACAACCGGTATAACATTAACACAATATACACTTCACTATATCTTTGGAATACATATGAAGGTCACACTGCCAATGTACCACATAGCAGGTGCTTTCGGATTCGGAATTATTACCTATTATCTTATTAGAAATATCCGCAAAAGAGATATCTCGGAATCAGGTATGATCCAAATGCTGGGTGTATCTGTCTTCGCATTTGCACAATTTATACACCTGGGTATCTACTACATAGCCAAACACAGATATGTTCCGAATGCAAACACTTTGAGCATTATGACCCTCGACATAGGCTGCCTTTTCTTTGTACTGTGTCAGCTTGCCAATTACCTGGTGTTCATCACAAACGCCTATGCTCAGAGGCAGGAACATGCTTCACTTACACATCTGGCCTATGCAGACGGACTTACCAATATGCCCAACAGAGCCAAGGCTGATAAGCTACTTGATGACCTTGACGCCTCCGATCTGGACTACTGTATTATCTCAGTCGACTTAAACGGCTTAAAAACAGTCAATGATAAATTCGGACATCCGTCCGGCGACAAATATATCAAGGATTTTGCGAAAGTCCTTACTACCACTTTTGATGAAACAGGATTTTGTGCCAGAATAGGCGGAGATGAGTTCCTGGTCATTCTTGAAGATTCAAATGAAAAAGATGTGGATGCTCTTCTGGGCCGAATGAATAGTGCTCTTAACGTCATGAATGCTCTTTATTCCGAGTATCACAGAAGCGTAGCCACAGGTTATGCTTTCAGGCATGAGTGCCCTGAAAATGCAACATCCCACGAAGTATATCTTCTTGCAGATCAGAGAATGTATGAGTTAAAGCGCAAAATGCATGAGGAATTGGGAATACATAACAGGCTGTGATCAGCTGATGATATACATACGAATAAAACCCACACAAGAAAGCTTGTGTGGGTTTTGTAATATGCATCTTTATTATCAGATCTTCATAGCTATATCCCATGCTCCCCAGATAGCTGAACGAATATTTCCAACCTTCTGGCAATCTCCCAGAAGATGTACGTTCTTGGCTGCCTGAATAAGAGGAATAGGATGATAACCAACCGACATGATTACATTGTCAGCAGGAAGCGTAACTACTCTGCCATCCTTTAGGTTAACTTCAACACTCTTTTCATTAATCTGCTTAACCCCTGCATTGAGATATACAGGAACCTTATTGGTCTTGAAGCAGTCACGGAGGTAACTAGTGTTGGCAAGACACATATTCTTAACTGCAATAAGGTCATCCTTCATCTCAACAATCTGAGGGTTCTTGCCCTTTCTGAACAGATCAAGTGCAATCTCGCAACCTGTAAGTCCACCACCGATAATAACAACATCATTACCTACGGACTTCTTGCCAAGAAGGTAATCTGTGGCATCCATAGCATACTCTGCTGCTCCCGGAATCGGGATCTTGTTGGCTTCAGCTCCTGTTGCGATGATATATTCATCAGCTGACGGCAGTGAATCAGGTCTTACTTCATAGTTGAAGTGGATCTTTACACCGAGCTTTTTGAGCTGGTGCTTCTGCCAGGCAATGAGCTGTTTATCCTTCTCTTTGAACTCAGGAGCTGCTGCAGCGATAAATACGCCGCCAAGCTCACCGGTCTTCTCATAGATTTCAGGCTGATGTCCGCGAAGAGCAAGGATTCTTGCTGCTTCCATACCACCTACACCGCCGCCGATGATGGCAACCTTCTTGGGTGAATCGGTAGGCTTAACTCTGTATTTCCTGGACTGCATGCTGCGTGGGTTGACCGCACACCTACACATTCCTGCGGACTCAGAAAGATCCTGATCATTGGCTGTTCCATTGTGTTTGGTCAGGTTAAAGCAAGCTGAGTGACAGCAGATACATGGACGAATCTCTTCTTCCATGCCTCTCTTTAACTTGGATACCCACTTAGGATCAGCAAGGAACTGCCTTCCGACAGCCATGGCATCGATGCCGCCTTCTCTGATGGCTGCTGCTCCGACATCGGGTTCCATCTTACCTGCACATACAACAGGAATATCAACGAACTTCTTGATGTGCTCTACATCTGCAAGGTTACAGTTCTGTGGCATATACTGCGGTGGATGTGCCCAGTACCATGCATCATAGGTTCCGTTGTCACAGTTGAGCATATCGTAGCCTGCATCCTGAAGGTACTTGGCTGCGCGCTCGGACTCTTCCATGTCTCTTCCGATCTCTTCAAAGTCCTCACCAGGCATAGCTCCGTACTGGAACGCCTTGGTCATGGACCTTACGGAATATCTTAGAGAAACAGGATAGTCTCTCCCACATTTCTTCTTGATCTCTTTTACAATCTCTACTGCGAAACGATAACGGTTCTCAAAAGATCCGCCGTAGTCATCAGTACGCTTGTTGGTGTACTTAAGTGTGAACTGGTCAAGGAGGTATCCCTCGTGAACAGCATGCACTTCGACACCGTCAACTCCTGCTTCCTTACACAGCCTTGCTGTCTCTCCGAAAGCATAGATGATGTCCTTGATTTCTTTTTCTGTGATGGCACGTGTTGTAACGTCATCAGCCCAGCGGTTAGGAAGAACTGAAGGCGCTGCTGTAAGGTACTCAGCATCGATATAAGGCTTAGCAAGTGTGTTAAGAGCCTTATTCTTGGCAAGCATTGCAAGAGGTGCTGTCAGAGCAAAAGACCTGCCGAATCCGGCGGTCATCTGAACGAACATCTTGGCTCCGGTAGCATGGAGTTCATCCATGAAATCAGCCAGCTCACTGAATTTGCGCTTGTTCTGATATAGCCACTTGCCGCCCAGCATGTCTTTTACCGGTGCGATTCCGGGAATGACAAGACCGCAATCATGCTTGGCAATCTTCAAAAGAAGCCGTGCTGCCTCTTTGTCGAAATGGCTTCCGCCTGGTTCCATCCAGCCGAAGATACATGTGCCACCCATGGGCGCCAACACAATCCTGTTCTTGATCTCAAGATTGCCAATCTTCCATGGGGTGAACAGTGATTCATATTCCTGTTTCATTTTGGCAATTCCTTTCAATTATTTTTTATTCTTCCCAAGATGCAGCTCGCGCATTCCCTCGACCTCGTCACACACAGGCTTCATGCTGCAATGACCGCAGTCAGTTGGCAGTCCGTCCAGAATGTGAGTCAGTGTCCTGGTAATTGCATCGACTTTATCCGCATTTGGTAAAAGAGCTTCAACCAGCTCCTTTTCTGTGATGAAAATAACCCTTACCTTCTTTACCTGCTCAAGTTCCTTGTACTTAGCAATATAAGCAGCTCCAACTCTTGCAAAGCTTATACCCTGCTTAAGGGCGCCTCTTGCAATCCTGACCTGCTCCTGATTGCTCTGGGAGGATACTCTGACCATGTACCCTTCAGGAAAAACATGATATCTGACGAACTCCAGATTTCTTATGGCCTGAAAAGCCTTCTCCTGGTCCTGATCCTCTCCCAGATCACCGGTCTCAAGGATGACGATTCTGGCAAAAGCCGTTCCGCTGCTTATCTCGGAAATGTCTTTTCCGTAAACAACGACCTCATCCTGAGACACCTTGCCTGAAGTTGTAACACAGGTATAATTCACCGAAGGAAGCCCTGCTCCGCCAAGCTCAAGCGCTGCATCTCTCTGCATGATAAACTCGGTGTTTTCAAGGCACTTCCAGGGAGATGTCTTTTCATAGGAAAAAACCCTTCCCTGCGCCTTATCAAGCTCCTCCAGGGTCACATCAATCAAATTATCATATAGCTTCATAAAACTGTCTCCAATCAGAACTTAATGTCCGCTTTCTTGCGGTCAAATATCTTGTTAACCTGGGTATATGCCCAGGCCATGAGCTTCTGATCCAGATTCCAGAAATATATGACAAAGAGTATCCCTGTGACAATGGTAAGAATCTTTATTATTTTGAAAATAATCTTTATAGTCTTACTCATCCTTAATAAGTCCTTTCACTTATTACTTGGCAAGGCCCTTCTGTCTTGCATACTCAGCAGCTCCAAGTGCTCCCATAAGCTGAGGATCAATAGAAAGATCAACAACCTTGAGCTTAAGTACCTGCTCAATGGCAGCCTTAAGTCCGGCATTCTTAGCGCATCCGCCTGTAAGAGTAATTGAATCTGTAGCGCCTGCTTTCTTGGACATTACAAAGCATCTCTTAGCAACAGCCATCTCGATACCTGCTGCGATCTCGTCCATAGGCTTTCCTTCACCAACAAGAGTGATAACCTCAGACTCTGCGAAAACTGTACACTGTGCTGTGATAGGAATAACGTTCTTGGCTGAGAGTGAGAGATTTGAGAACTGCTCAAGACTCATCTCGAAAGAACGAGCCATGGCCTCGAAGAAACGTCCTGTTCCTGCAGCACACTTATCGTTCATGGCAAAGTTCTTAACTGTTCCGTCTGTATCAATTGAAATACCCTTAACGTCCTGACCACCGATATCGATGATAGCCTTAACTGAAGGGTTTGTTACATGTACGCCCATTGCGTGGCATGAGATCTCAGAAATGTTCTCATCAGCAAAAGGAACCTTGTTACGTCCGTATCCTGTACCGATGAGGTACTCAAGATCCTTGGAACTATTAAGTCCATCAACCTGATCTATTACTTCCTTCATGGCAATCTCTGCAGATTCCTGAGCAATGATCTTGCTCTTTACAGTTGTTCCTGCAACCATCTTGCCTGTCTCATCAACAATTACCGCTTTTGTATATGTTGATCCTACGTCACATCCACCGAAATATTTCATTTTAAAAAATCCCTCCTAAAAAAAGTTAACTTATTTTATTGCTGGTGATATACGCATGGCTCCGCTTCACTCCCGCCATGCTTCAGCCATTTGGAATCCGCACTACCGCGCTACTTCCTCATGTCTGTTCGGTCTTCAAGGTCATGTAAATTATCATGCAAGCATGAAATTTCCATGACTTTGAATCCCTATATCACCATGTGGTATCATCCTCGAAATCCAGCAGTGACGGATCAACCGGTTCTGCTTTCATAACTGTTCTCATGAACTCATTAAATTCAGATCTCATATCCTTACGGGATACGGTTCTTGGATCCATAAGGTCGTGACTGCACCAAAGAAGCTTGATGCCTCTCTCCCTTGCCTGATCCTCAAACAGTCCCTGAACAGTTGCCATGTTCTTGCAGGATACGTGCTGATACATAAGAACGAAATCTACATTCCATGCCTCACACTGTCTCCAGAGTTCTGTAACAACGTGATCATAACCACCGTTGGTGTGCCTTCTCATTACCATTCTCTCATAAAGTCTTGAAAGATCCTTAAGAGCTTCTTCCTTGTCCTCTGTCTCGAGCGGCTTAGTGAAGTTCAGTGACTCCATCTCTACCAGGATATCTACGCCCCAGCAGTTGGCTGCCCAGTTTGAGAAGTTTGCGTAGTAGTGAGCCGGGATCGACCAAACGATCGCTCTGTACTTCATCTTGCCACGCCAAGCTTCGTCTCTGTTCTCATACGCCTTGAGCATTAACTTATCAACCTTCTTGAAGGTTGATATGATCCTCGGATCGAGACCTCCGTCCATCTCGTAGTTCCATTTACGGAACAGCTCGTAGCATGGTCCGATTAGCTGTGGATAAGGAGTCTGGTTGATCTCCCACTTCTGGAGCTCATATTTGGTCTCTTCATTAAATCTCTTCATGGCAGCAAAGTAAGCATCCCAGTTCCACTTTGCTCCTGTGTTATCCTCGATAAACTTGATGCAGCCCTTAATGTCTTTGACTGCAGCATCCATAATGGACTCGTCTTCATATCTGACCGGGAATGCCAGGTGATATGTAGGAAGATCCTTGAATCTGCGGCTTGTATAAGATGATGCCATAACAGATCCGTCACAAGGCATTGAACTTGAAATGAAGCATGCTCCCATATGAGGAAGCGCATCCACAACCACCGCACCGCATTCTGATGAAGGAACGGGGCAGGTATCTGAAGGAAGTCCGTAGGACTCGATGGCATCAATATATGGCATACATGCCAGCTGATCAATCTCAGAAAGAAGGAATACAGGCATCAGCTGATAAGGAATTCCTATGAGGTCAGGGAATCCTGCCATGATCTGTGACATTGTCATCTCATCAAAAAGAACTATCTTCTTGGAAAGGTCTGTGCTGTTACCAACCTTCTCATCTGCCTTCATAAGAAGAACCAGGTTCTCCGCAACATATCTGAATATTGCGTAGATGAGCTCGTGATGCATCTTGAGAGCCCTTCCTCTAAGTCCCATGGTGTTCTTGTCCATAAAGGAATGACAGCAGAAGTATGAGATCATCCATCTGTAATGTGTTGCTCCCATAAGGGCAGGTACCAGATCCTTGGAGAAGGTTGCAAGGAGCATTCCCCACATTCTGGTCCACTCATAGAAATCAACTCCGGTATCCTTAATGCCTCTCCACTCGCGCCTTACTGTGGCCATCTTGCCGTTGGCGTAGAGCTTACCAAGCTGCTTCTCCCCGTTCAGTACAAGGTCTTTTACCTCTTCGGGAGACATATTTTTAAGGAGATTTACTTCATGGGTGATACGCTTTTTGAGCCCCTTGGCGTCCTTGCCTGCTGCTGCGGCAACGTCCTTCCAGTCTGTCTCCTTGACCAGCTCTCCGACAATGCCGGCAATCTCCTTCATATTCTCAGCCTGGGCTTTCCAGTCGATGTGGTCTTTAAGTCTGAAATTCTTGGGATCTATGTATTTCATACAACCACCTCCTGTGCCTGGGCATTCTTTCTGATTCGTTTAATCTCAAGCGCTTCAACAAACGCCTGGAAACGGGTTCTCAGCTGTCCCGAATTGTGTACATTGTAAGATCTGTCGATTGAGAGCGTCGGCCATCCGTACTCCTCTGAGAGGATATGGCTGGCAAGAGGTCGCTCAAACGCCCAGAAATCACAGTACTTCATCTGTTCAAAGATGATTCCGTCAGCGCCGTATTCCCTGGCGAGTCTGTCAGCAGTGTCTCTTCTCTGTCTGATCTTTTCCTCGGCCATGTATCTCGGGCACTCAGAAGTCATCATGTAATGTCTTGCTATCTGCTTAACGATGTCTTCGTCATCGTTTAATTTGATCTCTTCTCTACCGGGGAAAGATCCGTAGCAGTATCTGTCGGCTACAACCATTGCTCCGGCCTCTTCTAAAAGCCTTGTAAGATCAAGATCGTCTACCTCAGATCCAACAACAGCTACCCTTGCTCTGAACCATGGCTTGGGATCCGGCTTTCTTTTTTTGATCTCCTCAAGAGTCTCTTTAAGGAGCGGTAAAATCTTGGCTGTCGGACAGCAGTAGCTCACAAGAGATATAACATGGAATTCATATCCTGTTATTGGTGGATTCTCCAGTTTTCTGAAGTTTCCTATCTCTGTAACAACTCTGCAGAGCTCATTGTGCTCCTCAACAGCTTTTCTGATGGCCTCGTCCGATACGTCGGTACCGAGTTTTTCGTGCATAACATCGAGAACTCTCAGGCGCATCTGTGTGGCAACCTGATCCACATTATAGCTTTCAACCTTGTACGGAACATCTGTATGCGTAACAAAGAAGTGCGGTTTCTTGTTGCACTGAAGCACCTCCAAATGTTCATAACATCTGTTCATGGCTGAACATGCATCAACACCGGCTACAGCATCCAGATACTCATAGCCGCCTTCAATGCCTCTCTCCAAAAGAGCTCTGGCAAACTCGCAGGTATAGTTGGACATGTAATATGTAGATATGTCTATCGAACCTGTACGCGGTGCACGCATACGTGTCGAGAAACAATTGTCTACATTCAGAAGCACTTCCGGCATGTGATAGCATGTGTATCCGATAGCATACTGCCCTTCTGCCTGTGCCTGCTTGACCAGATCATTAGCTGCATCATCCAGTAGATTCTCGAATGTGATTAGATGTTTTAGGTCCTGCACGGTTACCTCCTTTCTATACCTTTAATAGATTTTTAAATTTTTAAGAGCCTCGTCGGCGCCCTTTAATATTCCTGTTTCCTGAGGAAGTTCAAAAATATTTTTGCCTTCCACATCATTCTCCGTCATGGCGTCATCCTGCGGAATGACGGATACAATCGGAACTCCTTCGATCTCATCTGTCTCAATCCTCTCAGGGAACAGTGCCCTGTTTACTATGAGACCGATCTCATCGTACATAACCAGCTCACCGGCAACATCCTTGATAGTTCCGATGATCTTTAGACCCTTCTGGCTCTGATCCGATACGCACACAAGATGTGTGACCTTCTCAAGGACTCTTCTGTTTATCTGCTCAATTCCTGCCTCGCCATCAATCACAACATAATCAAAATCATCCACAAGCATCTCGATGACCTTCTTGAGATATGTGTTGATTGCGCAATAGCAGCCGGCTGCCTCCGGCCTTCCTATCGCCAGAAAAGCAAAGCCTCTTTGCTCTGCCATGGCATCATAAAGCCTGAACTTAGCCTCAGCCAGAATATCCTGAGTATCCTTAAGCTTACCGGTTACATCCTCTGCAACCCTCTTTCGTATCTGATCCAGCGTCTCCGTGACTTCTACGCCGAGAGCGACAGAAAGACCCACCGCCGGATCTGCATCAATAGCCAGAATCTTGGCGTCGGGTCTTTTTTCAGTAAGGAGTCTAACAATAGCAGCAGAAAGAGACGTCTTGCCAACGCCGCCTTTGCCCGCCAATGCGATAACAACAGTATTATGCGTCATAAATCCCCCTCGTAGAGTAAATTACCCCTGCCTATATTATAAAGGATTGTATAATTTCCACAAGTAAATAATGATATTCTTTAAAACTTTGGTGATATATGATATTATATCCATATTGAACTTTAGTCATTTTAAGCAAAATGCCCACTGGTGATTTTGTTTTTATTCTACAAGAGGGGGAAACCAAATACATGAAAGATCTCGTGCATATCTTTGAGCTCGAAGACCTTTTGCAGGAAGCCAACAATCCGCTGGTTCGTCAGGCGAAAGCTGACGGCAGGCGCGCCCTTGGTTACACCTGCTACTTCATGCCGGAAGTTCTCTTGGACCTTCCGGGATGTTTTTCTGTGCGTCTTCGTGCACCGCGTAGTGGATCGCCTGATATGGCAACCTACTACATGACCAACCGTACCTGCATGTACGGGCGTTGCCTTTTAGAGAGGGCCTTGGAGGGAGGCTTTAACTTCCTTGACGCTGAAATGGCAACCGAAACCTGCACCGTTACCTGCAGATTCCAGGAGCATCTCCAGCTTATGGACATCATCAAGAATCCTGATTTCTTCTGCGAATTCACTGATGTTCCGTTCAAAAAAAATGAGAACTCCATTGATCACTACGAGAATCAGCTTAGATTCCATGTTCTTGATAAATTAAAAGAGCACTTTGACATTGATACAAGTGATGAAGCTCTTTTAAAGGCAATTGAAGAACACAATGAAGTCTGCCGTCTCATTCAGGAAATCGGCAGCTACAGAAAGCTTGATGAGCCTACCATCACAGGATGGGAGTTCTCCGTCATCCAGCTTTGCACTCTTGTTTGTCCCAAGTATCTTATCATTGATAAGCTTAGGGATATTGCAGAGCAGCTCAAGACAAGAAAGCCCGACGCCAAAAAGAACTACAGAGTCAAGGTTGTTCTTACCGGATCAGAGGAAGATGATCCTGACTTTATCAAGCTTATTGAGGAGTGCGGCGCTTTAGTTGTAGCTGATCGCTACTGCTACGGTTCACTTCCCGGAAGAGAAGAGATTGTGATAAAAGAGGGGGAGACACCTCTTAGAGCCATCGCCCGTCACTATCTTGAAACCAGCGAATGTCCACGTTTCATGGACCAGCACATCATGCGTCAGCGCAAACAATACCTGGCTGATATTGCCAAGGAATACAAAGCAGACGGTATCATCATTTCACAGATGAAATTCTGCGAGTACTGGAGCTATGAGCGTACAATCGATACTCTTATCATTCCAAGAGATTTCGGTTACCCCGTATGTTCTATTGAAAAAGAGTATGTCAACAACGCTGTCGGTCAGTTAAGGACCAGATTCCAGGCGTTTGTTGAGAGCATAGAGCTCAAGAAAATACAGAAGGAGGGCTGAGATAAATGGCTATCGGATTTAAAGACATAAAAGCAAAATATCGCGAGCTCTTCGTCGTAGAAAAGAGCCCGGAAGAAAAGAACAAACCAAAAGACATAAAGAAAATGGCCAAGGACTTCTGGTATGGCAAGCCCCATGAAGAGAGGCGCCTTGGTGATCTCTATGTCGGCAACACAGGACTTTACAAGCACCGTGAGTGGCGTGGCGTAAAAGACACCATGTATTACTTCAACATGATCTGGCTTTACAACTACGCTCACATGGTTACAGATATCATGAAATACGGCGGCGGTCCTCAGGGCGTTGTTACCTTCGCCAAGGGAACCATGAGATATCGCTGGATGGGCCAGACATATCTCACTGTTATGCACTGGTTCGACAGAGGTCTTGAAGGTACAAGGGGCGAAGCCATGAAGGCTTCAGCATGGCACTACCGCGGAATGGTAAGCGAGACCATCAGACAGTTCATGAGAATGTTTGAGGCTGACAAGAAGCTCAACGGCGGTGAAGAGAACGAAACCTGGAAAAAGACAATTGCCCACAACGAAACACTCAGCGGAAATATCTTTTACGGTTGGAGAGATCAGCTTGATGACGTTGCTCTTGAGATGATCCCCTACTTCGTTTCTGTACACGTAAACAACCACACTGTTCTTAACTATATCGACGCAGCGCAGTCCATCGGACTTCCGGCTGATCCTTGCCCAATGTGCCAGGCAGAGTACGGACTCTTTGTCCAGGATGATTACCCGGATTACAGCCCTGTAATGCTGACAACCAACGAGGCCTGTGACGGATCCGTTGCAACATCTGTTCTTCAGGACTGGTTCTTAAACCGTCCTCTTTATGCGATGCCACAGCCTATGCGCTATGACGATCCTCTCGTTCAGAAGAACTGTCAGAAAGAGATCGAGGGTGCATGGAAGTTTGTAGAAGAAAACTTCGGCATCAAGATGGATTGGGATCAGTACGTTAAGCACGCACAGAACTTCAACAAGCTCACCGAGTTTGAGTGGGAGAAATGGGATGTTGCAGCCAACACTCCTTACTATCCTATCACCGGTGTCGCTCAGGCTCTTTACAGAATCTATTACTCACAGGATGGCGACAGACCCATCTGGCACGAGATGGATGCACATGTAAAACGTATCATGGACAAGTGCGTCAAGAACAAAATCGAGACATTCCCAAAGACCAGACACCGTGCAATCGCATGGAGCTGCGCACCTCTTTACTACTCACACTGGTGCACATGGGCTTACAACTGCTGGGGTATCAACTGCGTTATCAACATGGATTCACTCATGTTTGACCAGTACTTAAGGACCGATACATACGAGCACGCTCTTGAAGATCTGTCCTGGTTCAACGAAAAGGCACCTATGCGTGCTATGGCTGTTGGCGGACATGAGCACATTCTTTCCCTGTTTGATTACATGGAGAGATTCAACTGCGATATGGTCATCATGTACGACCAGCTTCAGTGTAAGGGAATGCAGGGAATCCACGGAGTATTTGAGGATGAATTCCGCAAACGCAACATCCACGCAATCTGGGTTCCTCATGCTCTTCCGGACAAGAGAACAGTATCCCGCGCAGAAATCCGCGATATCATAAACGACTACATGACAACAGTTATGCGCGAGGAGCCACTGGATCCTTCACTTCTCGATTTCGATGACGGTGGCAGCTGGTAATTTAAAGGGAGAGTAATTATGAGTAAAATATTAAAATTTTTCTTCAAACTTTTAAGGATTGCATTACTTATTTATGGCATCCTCTTTGCAGTTTTTTATTATGATCTGGATGGCAAGTTCCTGTACTACATCTGGGAGCCTCTGATGATCAAACGCTTTGACAACATGAAGCGCCCCGATGCTACAGCAATGCCTTACTCAATGAAGGAAAGCGTAGAAGACACAAGTATTTAAGCATGATAAAAGAGGTCATCGCAATTTGCGACGACCTCTTCTTTTTTCTCTTATTCACAGTCAATCCTGATGACTCCGCCTGTCAGATCAACAAATGTAAGCTTACCCTTAAAGCTCTTTTTCTCACCCATAAGATCCGTGCAGACAACGTTGTCGCCATCAAAGGTTATGGTACTTACATACTCCATGATGGCCTCATCCGGCTTGGAGTTTTTGTAAACTGTAGAAAGACACATATAAAACCTCCTGTTTCCGTTCCTTAACCGATAAGCTCCAGAGCTTCCTTAAGGTTTTTATTTCCTTCGGAAAAGAGCTCTTTGGCTGCGGAAACCTTGGCTGCTGCCTCAGCATAGCCAAGGCTTTCAAGCTTATCTGCAAGCTTATCCAGCTCGTCTGCATGGCTGGTGTTGTGCTTGTAATTGTAGTCCAAAAGAGCTTTTACCTGCTCTTTGTTCTCCATGGGATGATCATGGTGGTGATGCTCGTGATCATGATGATCGTGATGATCATGGTCGTGATGATGTTCATGCTCGCTCATTGTCTTTTCCCCTTACTCAACAGAATTGATCAGATCCAGAGTAGCCTTCTTGATATCTGCATTAACCTTGAGTGCATTCTCTCTGGAATCCTGATTTGAATAGAAATAGAACTTGATCTTGGGCTCTGTTCCGCTTGGTCTTATAGCAAACCACGAGCCGTTATCAAGGAACATTCTGATCGCATTCTGAGGCGGAATATCTTCATAGCCGTTGATGTAATCGATGACCTTGTCCACCTTGGCGCCTGCAACCTCTGTAGGAATGTTCTCCCTGTAGTACTTCATCATGCGTTGGATACGCTGTGCTCCCGGAATTCCCTCAAGCACAATATTGGGCTCATCCTCCGCAAAGAATCCATACTTGGCATAAATCTCATTAAGCACATCCCAAAGAGTCTTGCCCTGCTTGCGGTAATAAGCTGCTGCCTCAGCAATAAGCATTCCTGCTGAGATTCCGTCCTTGTCTCTGATGTCCTCGCAAACCGCATATCCAACAGACTCCTCATATCCAAAGAGATACTGATATCCGTTCTCATGAAGGTAAGGGATCTTACCGCAGATATTCTTAAAGCCTGTCAGAGTCTCAAACATCTCAACTCCGTAAGCCTTGGCCATTATAGTTGAAAGAGTTGATGTAACAATGGATTTAACCATTGCTCCCTTAGCCGGCAGTGTTCCTGCACTCTTATGTCCCTCAAGGACATAGTTTACAAGAAGGTAACCTGTCTGGTTTCCGTTAAGTGGCACGTAATTGCCGTTGTCGTCTCTGATCTCTATGGCAAATCTGTCTGAGTCGGGGTCAGTAGCCATGAGGAGCTCAGCACCAAACTCTTTTCCATACTTCTCAGAAAGTGCAAAAGCCTTTGGGTCTTCGGGATTGGGATAGCCGACTGTTGTGAAATCAGGATCGGGATTTTCCTGCTCAGGAACGATCTTCCAGTTAGTAAAGCCTCTGTCTGTGAGCATCTGTCTGAACGGGATTGATCCACATCCGTTAAGTGGTGTGTATACAAGCGGAATTGAAAGATCAAGGTCATCACCCTTGTGAATAGCAAGGCTCTCAATCTTGTCCAGATACTCCCTGTCATATTCCTCTCCAAGAACTATGATCTTACCCGCCTTGACGCCCTCGTTGTAATCGGACTTCCTGATTCCTGTCCAGATATCAACAGCATTGATGCACTCTGTCATTCCGTCTGCCACCTCAGCAGAAACCTGACATCCGTCATCCCAGTATGCCTTGTATCCGTTATAATCCTTGGGGTTGTGGGACGCAGTAATATTGATACCCGAAACTGTATGAAGCCGTCTTATCATGAACGCCAGCTCAGGTGTCGGGCGAAGGCTTGGGAAAGTATAAACCTTGATGCCGTTAGCCGCAAAGATACCTGCTGCCAGCTCAGAAAACTCCCTTGAAAAATGTCTGGGATCATGCGCAATGATAACGCCGGCGTCCATAGCCGCCTGTCCCTTTGAAACGATGTAGTCGGCAACACCCTGTGATGCCTTACCCACTGTAAAGAAATTCATACGATTGGTTCCTGCGCCAACCTTACCCCTAAGGCCTGCAGTACCGAATGAAAGATCCTGATAGAATCTCTCTTCCTTTTCTTTTTCATCATTAGCGATGGCTACAAGCTCAGCTTTTAAGGGATCGCTGTCTGAAAGCTTATTCATCCACTCTTCATATCTTGACTGATAATCCATGCATTAACCCTCCATAAAATTACACTTATATTTAATATTTTCGCCCATTGAAAGGGGTTTTGCAACCCCCTGCCGGGGAGTCTCAGCGAGAAGTCACGGGGACGGTTTTTTGACTCATTGGATGCAACGAGTCAAAAAAACCGTCCCCATGACTTCTCACACCCCTTCACAATCAAACTCCGGAATGAAGCTCTCTGAAGCCGTTTCGCCCTCCTGAACATAGCCGTTTACTATGCCGAGATTTGAGGCGTAATCAACAAGGCTCCTGTACTCAGCTTCCGTGATCTTCCTGTTTATCTCCGGAAACTTCTCCAGTCCCTCTCCCGGTGTAAACTGATTCATCAGGCTGATATATATACTGTCGCCATAGGTATCATAGAGATACTTCGTTATCATCTTGGCCTGGATCAGCATTCCCGGCATAAGAAGATGCCTGACAATAACGCCATTTTTGATCAGGTTCTGGCCTTTATCATCCGTTTCAAATTCGCACTTTGGCTTCTGCCTTATCATCTCGGCAATCGCGACCTTTGCAGCATCCGGATATCCCGGAGCGTTGCTGTACTTAACCGCATCTTCTTCCCTTATATATTTAAAATCCGGAAGGTAAATATCTATGAGTCCGTCAAGCCGCTTCACACTATCGACATTCAGATATGAAGATGTATTAAACAGAAACGGAATCTTTATCCCCTGATCTCTTGCCCTCTCAATCGCATCAGCAATTGTAGGAATAAACATATCTCCGGTCACAAGGTTAATGTTATTGGCACCTCTCTCCTGCTGTTCAAAGAATATCTCCACAAGACGCTCAGTTGTTATGTACTTACCGACTTCTCCCCGGCTGATCTTCCTGTTCTGGCAAAAGACACATCCCATATTGCAACCGGAAAAGAAAACCGTTCCTGACCCGGAGGTGCCGGAAATACAGGGCTCCTCCCACATATGGAGAGCAGCCCTTGATACGTGCAAAGTATTCAATTCCCTGCAATATCCCATTGTTGTTGTTCGATCCACCTTACAGTTTCTGGGACACAACCTGCAGGATAAGTAGTCTTTATCAATGTCTTTCATAATGTAAATTATACAACATTACGACGCGCTGACAAACTGCGCAGAATAGAGCTCGTAGTACGCTCCCCTTCTTGCCATCAGGCTCTCGTGGTCACCCCACTCAAGGATTCCACCGTCATCAATAACGAATATCTTATCCGCATTCTTGATGGTGGAGAGTCTGTGTGCAACAACGAAGGATGTTCTCTTTTTAAGAAGCTCCTCAATCCCCTGCTGAACCAGGATCTCAGTCCTTGTGTCGATACTCGCAGTAGCTTCATCCAGTATGAGGATCTTGGGATCTGTCAAAAGAGTTCTCGCAAAAGCAACGAGCTGTCTCTGTCCGTTTGAAAGTCCGCCTCCGCGCTCTGTTATCACAGTGTCATACCCCTTCTCCATCTGGGAGATAAAGTCGTGAGCATGTACAGCCTTGGATACCTCAAGCATCTCCTCATCCGTCGCATCGGGTCTTCCGTACTTGATGTTATCCCTTATGGTTCCTGAAAAGAGATAGTTGTCCTGCGTCATGATTCCTAGCTGATTTCTAAGTGATTGTATTGTCACTTTGCTGATATCATATCCGTCCACCAGAACCCTTCCGCTCTTGGTGTTGTAGAAGCGGCTGATAAGACTGACAATTGTTGTCTTGCCCGCTCCTGTCGGTCCAACAAGAGCTATTGTTTCTCCCTTTTTAGCCTTAAAGCTTACATCGTGGAGAATATCCACATCAGGCTCATCGGGATAAGCAAAGGTCACATGATCAAACTCGACATTTCCCTCAATCTCAGGAAGATCGATTGCCTTCTCACCATCCTTAACGAGAGGATCCATGTCCATGATCTCATATACTCTTTCAGCTGATGACAGGTTAGTTATAAGTTTATTGTAGTAATTGGCAAGATTCCTTATAGGACTAAAGAACATGCCAAGATAGAGAACAAATGCCGAAAGTGTACCAATGGACTCCGGCTGAACATTGAGCTTGGTCACTGCAAGATAGTATAACGTAGCGGTTCCCAGTCCTCCCGCAATCTCAATCGTAGGACTGTAGATATCCGTGATCACAACTGCATTCCTGAATGCTTTTATAACCTCATTAACCAGTCCGTCGAATTCTTTCGAAGACTCCTCCTGAGCATTGAAGCTCTGGATAATGGACACACCCTCAATGCCCTCGTGGATGTACGCTGTCATGTTGGAGTCTTTCTTTTTCCAGATCTGCCACCTCTTGTGAGCCAGGATCTCGCAAAAGTACAGTCCCAGCATGATTATCGGAACAGCAACTGCCGCAGACAGCGACAGAACCGGGCTCTTTACGATCATTATAGCCAGTATCGCAACAAGCATAACTGCCTCAGGTGCCAGGGTCGTAATAGTGCTTGAGAGAACCTCTTTTAACGCATTGACATCTCCCGTAATCCTTGCCAGTATCTTACCGGATGGTCTCTGGTCAAAAAAGTCTACACCTAGTTCCTGGATATGAACATAGAGTCTTCTTCTGATGTTCATGATCATGTCGTTGGAAATAACTGCCATGATGCGCCTCCAGATCCTGGTGGCAGCGTAGTTTACCAAGGCCAGGACTATCATAAAGCCCGCCATTATAAACAGTCCCTTTGTATTCTTATCTATGATCTCATCATCAATTACTTTTTCAATCAGAAGAGGATAAGTGGTCTGAATAGCGACAGTTACAAGGATCAGTCCCGTTACCAGTACTATTTTCCCTTTATATTCCAGGAGATTCTTAAGGAGTCTTTTAAGGACGTCAAGCTTAAGACTCTCCTTTAAATCTTCATCCTCTCTGGTGCTGTTAATAGCCATATATGCACCTCCTTACTCATTTACGGCAAGAGCGTTCCGATAGTCTCCGTACTGGGCTTCGTAGGTGCTGTAGTACAGTCCCCTCTTTCCAATAAGCTCAGTGTGGGTTCCTCTCTCTTTCACTCTTCCGTTTTCCAAAACTATGATCTCATCTGCATCCTTAACCGAAGATATACGGTGACCGATGATGATCTTACTCATGTCTTTTTTCTTTAGAAGTTCCTGCTGGATTGCAGCTTCCGTCTCCATATCAAGCGCAGATGTGGAGTCATCAAGTACCAGAAGATCAGCCTTCTTGGCAAGAGCTCTTGCAATTGAGAGCCTCTGCTTCTGTCCACCTGAAAGCCCGATGCCTCTTTCTCCGATGACCGCCTCGTAGCTGTCGGTTATCTTCTCAACAAAGTCCTTGGCGTGAGCGCTCTTTATGGCATTTCTAACTGTCACTTCATCCATGGTCTCCTTGAATCCAAGTCTGACATTCTCTGTTATGGTATCAGAGAAAAGAAATACATCCTGGGTTACCACTGAGGAGAAGGCCCTTACGTCAGACAGAGGCATCTCCTTAATGTCTTTTCCCTCGATGCGGATGCATCCGTCCGTAACGTCGTAGAATCTCTCAAGGAGGTTGACTATGGTGCTCTTTCCCGCACCCGTTGCTCCCATGATGCCCAGTGTCTTTCCTTTTTCTATGGTAAAAGACACATCCTCCAAGATGGGCTTATCGTCGATTGCAAAGCTTACGTTCTCAAAGCTGATCTGTCCGGGAGCACCGGCTGCTTCCGCCGTATCTTTCCCCGAAGGATCGGTTATATCAGGCTTTGTGCCAAGAACCTTGGAAATCTTCTTGTAACCTGCAAGGCCCTGTGAAACCAGAGACAGCATCCATCCAAGATTTTCAATAGGCCATACGATGTTGATTGAATATGACACGAACGCCACAAGTGTTCCGTAGGTTATGCTTCCCTTAATCGCCGCATATCCGCCAATTGCAACCACAGCCACCTGCATTACCTTTGGGATAAGACCGATGAGCGGATCGCTGTCAGCAAGGTCTGTTGCGAATTTCTTGTTTGCCTCGGCATAGTCATGGTTCTTTTCATCGAACTTCTTCATCTCGGTGCCTTCTGCCGAAAAAGCCTTAACTGTCCTTACACCTGAGATGTTCTCTTCAACTACCTTGGTAAGGGCTGCGTTTCTCTCGCTTATATCGTCGTAGTCCTTGCTAAGGGTCTTTTCAAGATGAAGTGCCACATAGGCCAGAAGCGGCATAAATACAAGAGGCACAATACTGAGCTTCCAGTTAAGCCTTACCATGCAGACAACAACACCGATGAAGTAAACCGTCGCCTCTGTCAGCAGCATTCCGACAAATCCGGTCAGATCCCAGACTGCTCCGGCATCGTCCTTGACTCTTGCCATGAGTTCTCCGGTGTTGGTCTTGTCAAAATAGCCCTTGTGGAGCGTGAAGATATGCTTCATCATATCCTTCCTGAGGCCCGATGCCACTCGGCATCCCGACATGTCGCAGAGGAACTCTTTCACAAACTGGAAGAATGCCCTTCCAAGACCTGCTGCCACAAACAGAAGTATGTCTCTTCTGAATATGTCCATATTTCTACCCACGATGACATCGTCAACCATGGAAAGAGTTACGAATGGGAGCAACACATCGATGGCCGTGCTGCATATAAGTGATATTCCGCCGATGGTGTATCTCCACCAGTTCCTGATCAAATACTTTTTCATAATTATCACATCCTTAATATAAAAATAGCGGTAGAGTCCGGAGACCCTACCGCTGAAAATTGCCATAAAAATAGCGTGGTCTCCATGCGGATACCACGCCAAATCGCCTATAAGCAAACCCAACTTACACAGCAAACTCCTGCGAGGTAACCACAATTTTCTTATTCACTGCCTTATGATTTCTAGTCTTTAACATTGTTCTTACCTCCTTTCTTAGTTTGCTTTATCACAAGTAATTATTACATTATGCTAATTGATGAGCTTTGTCAACACAATTATTAAAATTAACTGTCTTTTTTACTTGATAACCTTATTTTTACTAACATAACCCTCGGCTGATGCAGCCTTCTGGAAAGCCTCAAAATTCTTGTTATTGTTCAGATACATGGTATAAGATCTGGGACCTTCGAGATTTACCCTGATCTTATCTTCATCGATCTTATCCACCGTCATGGTCCAGTCTTCATCATGACATTCAAAATCAAACACCACGGTATCCTGCGCAGCAGGCTCTCCAAAGACTATTCTGCCTTTAGATTTTAAGATTATCGAATAGATTGCCGGAAGATTGTCGGCACTCATCTTTACAGTTCCGTCAAGGCCTTCAGCCATGCAGATGTCTGACTCATTGCTGAGAACAAAGACGTCTACCTTGAACTCCCTGATCTTCTTTGTTTCCATAAACAGAGCAGCTATTACAAATATAGCAAATCCCAGTGCCAGCGCCACCAGCAGGGCTACTATCCATATTCTGTCCTTTGATGCTTTACTTTTCATACACTCCACTTCCCTTAGCTTCCATTAATTCACTTTAATATCCTTATATTATTTTATTTAACCGGTGGTTTCCAGGGCTTTGGGGTTAAAAGCGTGGTTCTTCCGATATCCGGAAGTACATCATAAATGGAGCATCCCATACGCTCTTCAAATTCCTCTTTTATCTTGAAGGCAATTTCCCATCCTTTAATGTACCCTTCCATGATTCCGTATCTTCTGGTGACATCAACAAATCTTTTTTCCAAAATCACAAATCCATAGTCGGTTGCAAGAGAATCGCAGAGCTGGATCAGCCTGTCATAATCATCCGGCTCTCCACAGTTCATTATTGAACGGTTTGAATGGTTTCAATACATTTTTCTGATTTTGTATTGTCATTTTATTGTCACGCTGACAATGTGATTGTAGCATAGCTGAAGCTAAGTCCCTTCATCTTATTTATACCCGAAAGAAATCACATGGCATCGCGCAGCCAAGTATCCATTTGAATCAGCATACTTTTCATCTACTCCATGGTCAATCATGAATCTTCTCTGCTCTGATTCAAAAGCATCCGTACCTACACTAACGAAATCAACATAATCATTGATTCTTACCCCGACATTCTTTAGTCCAAGTTTCTCCATGAAGACCGGCGTTTTCATCCCAACTTGATAATCTCTTCCACCAGATTGTTCCTCTGATAACCATCTCTGCTTTAAAAACTCATCGTTTTCAAACGGATCATATGTCCTATTGTCTATATAAATCCCTGCATTCTCCATGCGCCTGCTTGGTTCGATGCATATAACCAATCCGTTCTCTTTTACAGCCCCGATCATCTTCTTCATTATATCTTCAGGTTTTATAAGATGTCGGAGTACAGCCTGGCAAATAGCTATATCATATTCAGCATCAGGCTCATACTCATTTATATCTGCAACTTCGAAGCAAGTCTCATTGCTGCTTGAAAAGATTTCACGTGCTTCACCAATAAGATCTTCAGATATATCAATTCCCTTATATGAGCTTCCCTTAGGAACTAACGGCAACAACATCTGCGCCAAATATCCATATCCGCATCCAAAATCAATTATTCTCACCGGCTTATCTATCTTCCATACGCATTTCACAAGGAACTCAAAATAATCATTATTCCACAAATTCTGTCTTGTACTATGTAAATATTCCTTTTTTAATCCCCAGTCTTTATTATTTTCAGGCACTTTCCTTCAATCTCCTCACCATGAACCCATTTATCGCTGAATTCTGTAGTATTTAAAGCAATCATCTTCTTTTATAAAATTAAATCCAACCTTTTCTATAACATGCTGACTTCTAATATTCTTTTCCACCGTATCCGCATTTACAACATTCATTCCAAGCTCATCAAATGCATACTTGATTGCAATCTGCTCAGCCTTTGTACCATACCCTTTACCTTTAGCGTAATCATTTTGCATATGAATACTAAGTGCGCATTCTTTCTTATCATAATCAATCTGCTTCAGCTGCAATTCTCTCTATACTTTCTTATATATTTTGCACAAAAGAACAAGTATTTAAGCCTTCTGTGCAATTGTTTAATAAGTTACAAACAATGATAAGCAATAAATAATGGGCGAAAACTATGTCATT
>CAMORK010000022.1 GCA_946623755.1 uncultured Butyrivibrio sp.
CTTGTCCGGGCCTTTTAATTCAAGGTTTCGCCGCAAGGCGAAATTTCCTATTAAACAAAAAAGAGGGCTGTTTCCCCAGCCCTCTCATGCTTTTGCCTAATTATCCGAAGTAAATAAGTTAATCCGAAACGTCCCCTATGGCTCATCAGCCGCCCTGTGCAGGAGCCTCAGGTGCTGCTGCAGGATCAGCAGGTGCCGGAGCAGGAAGAGGAGTTCCCGGTGTCCAGCCTGCAGGATCCACAAGAAGACCGTTCTTGTCGAAGGTGCAGTTTACGCCGTCAAGAGGCACTGTAACCTTAACCAGCATCTTGCCGTTGTTGCCGTCAAAGAATCTCCATCCGTCAGGCTGCTGTACCCAGCCCACAACCTGATGTCCGTCAGCAGGATCAAGGTAGTAAACTCCATCCTTGAGAGATGCCATACCAACCACCATCTTGCCGTCTGCGCCGAAGTAGTAGCTTGCTCCGTCAATAGGATTCCAGCCTGTAACCATCTTACCGTCAGGGCCGAAGTAATATCTGTTTGCCACATCGCCTGACCATCCGACGAACATTACGCCGTCAGGACCAAACATATAGTTGGCATTTTCGATTGTCTGAAGTCCAACGACTGCTGCATTGCCGGGACCGAAGTAATATCTCTGTCCCTGTTCATTAGCCCACCATCCGCTGATTGCGATGCCGTCTGCGCCGAACAAGTAAAGTCCGGTCTCCAGCGCATGCATTCCTGTGAGCATAAGTCCGTTGCCGTCAAAGAGATAAAGCTTATCGCCAATCTGTGTGAGTCCTGTATGCATTACATACTGCTCATCGAAGTAGCGTATGCCGTCCTCAAGCTGAAGGAATCCTCTCTGGCAAACACCGTCTGCATTTGCATAATATACTGTTCCGCCCAGATTCAAAAGACCTGTGCATCTCTGACCGTTTTCATTGAAATAATAACGTGCTCCGTCTATATCAGCAAAGCCTGTACGTGCAAGGCCGCCCTGGTTTGGATCGAGGTAATAGATTCCGCTTTCATCCTGAAACCAGCCGGTCTGAATAAATCCGTTGGGATCTGCGTGGTATCTCTGGCCGCTTAAGTTGATCCAGCCATACTGTTTGCGGTAGTTGTGGTAGTAATATACATGTCCGCCCCAGCTGCTGAAGCCCTCAGGAATGATCCTTGAGAAGTAATCCACATAGAGGTGGTTAACATCTACTCTGGTGGGAACTCCTGCGTATGTTGCATGGGAGCTTGACTGCCACATAGCATAGTCACCGGGATAATCGCAGAATGAATTATACTGTGCAACCCATCTCGCTGATGATACTGCAGGCATTCTTCCCATAAACCAGTTTCTGCTTGCATATACCATTGGCTCGTAGCCGGCAGCATTGATGATTCCGCAGAAAGTATCAGCAATAGCCTGAAGCTGTCCTGCGTTAAGGCCCTTCTGACATGAATCCTCCATATCAATTGCAATTGGGAATGAAACTGTATAAGGTGCGATCCATGCCAAGACCTGATTAGCCTCAGCTGCTGCAGCTTCGGGAGTTGTTGCATAGGAGTAGATATAGATACCTGTGCGGACTCCGGCTGCATTTGCACCGTTGATGTTGCTCACGAACTGCTCATCAAGGCCCTTCTTGGTTGTACCGACTCTTATCATGGCAAACCTTACGCCCTGTGATGCTACCTGTCCCCAGTTGATGCCGCCCTGATACTTGGAAACATCAATGCCGACAGCCACTTCAGGTCCCACAGCCTCAGCCTTAATGGATGTTTCGGGGCCAACAAGTAAAAGTGCCAGCATGCCCACGAGCATTCCGGCAGTGATCATAATACTTTTCAGACTTTTCTTCATACCTCTCCCTCGTTTTTTACAGATTTCTTAACATTTATTATAAGTGAAAAACGTACCCAAGGCAATTAAAACAAGCCAGTATTAATAGGCGGATTTATGGTATTATATTATTGTAAATTCGTCATATTTTAAGGAGGAAGACCCATGCTGAAAGACTTTGTAAAAGCCGAACTACCTGATGAAGAAGAACTTAAGTCAAAGCTTAAGGAAGAACGCGCGCGCCTGTCTGCATCCCAGATGAAGATAAAAGAAGCAGGTCTTCCCGTTATGGTACTTTTCGAGGGCTGGAATGCCGCAGGGAAAGGTGCTTTGATCGGAAAAGTAATACGAAATATCGACCCGAGGTTCTTTAAAGTCGCAACCATGGACCGGGAGCCCAGCCCCGAGGAAAAGAGATATCCCTTCCTCTACAGGTACATAAAGGAAATCCCAGAGGCAGGCAAATTCCGTTTCTTTGACACCTGCTGGATGGAGGAAGTGGTAGACGGAGTCCTTGATAAAAAGCTCACGGAGGATATTTATCAAAAGAGAGTTCACTCCATAAACGTAATAGAGAGGCAGCTTTGCGACAACGGTTACCTTGTCATAAAGTTCTTTTTCCATATATCCAAAAAGGAGCAGAAAAAGCGCCTTAAAAACCTCCAGAGCAGCAAAGACACCAGCTGGCGTGTAGATAAGGATGACCTTCTGCAGAATAAACACTACGACAGATGCCTTGAGGTATTTGAAAAGTACCTAAGCGACACCAATCAGTCCCGTGCTCCGTGGTACATCATCGATGCCACAGACAAAAAATGGGCAGAGCTTCAGGTTTTGCAGTTCCTTAATCAGGGCATAGATATCGCTCTAAAGAACCAGAAGATGAATGTTCCTATTCTTCAGAACACCTTCCCTCTTGAGAAGATCGTAAAGCTGTCTGAAATACCGCTTGATGACAAAACCGTTTCTGCAGCAGAATACGATGCTGAACTGGAAAGACTTCAAAAGGAACTTAAAGACCTCGGAAATAAAGTTTACAGAAAAAAGATTCCTGTGATCATCGCCTACGAAGGCTGGGATGCTGCAGGAAAAGGCGGAAATATCAAGAGGATCACAGAGGCCCTTGATCCAAGAGACTACGTTGTTGAACCGATCGCAAGCCCTGAGCCCCACGAAAAGGCCAGACACTATCTCTGGAGATTCTGGACAAGGCTTCCCAAAACCGGTCACATAACCATTTTCGACAGGACCTGGTACGGCCGTGTAATGGTCGAAAGACTCGAAGGATTCTGTTCCGAAAACGACTGGCAGAGAGCCTATAACGAGATCAATGAATTTGAAAAAGAGTTAACCGACTGGGGCGCAGTCATCATCAAGTTCTGGGTTCAGATCGACAAAGACACTCAGCTTCAGCGCTTCAATGACAGACAGAACACCCCGGAAAAGCAGTGGAAGATCACCGATGAAGACTGGAGAAACCGTGAAAAATGGGATCAGTATGAAGGCGCCATCGACGAGATGATCGCCAAGACAAGTACAACCTTTGCTCCATGGTACGTACTTGAGTCCGTGGACAAAAAGTACGCAAGGATCAAAGCTTTGAAGATTGTGATCGAGCAGATAAAGAAAGCTCTTGAATAAGAGCTTTCTTAGATCACTCAAACAAATATACACCGTAAGGACCAAGGTCATGTCGCGTAAAGCCCATGGCCTTTAACTTTGTATCAGTTTCCTCCTCCGGTACATACAAAACATAGTTAGCCTCAGTAGTGTAAGGCTCCGGAGCATAGAAAAGGAATTTCTCTCCGTCTCCGTTGTTCCCCAGCGCGTTCACGTCATAGTCGTAGGGTGAAATCTTCATGGCAAAGAGCCAGTAAGCATAGGCTTCGTTAACTCCTCCCACGTATGTCAGTCTGTCTTTTATCACATCAGGCTGCTGCTCAAGGAACTCATAAACAGATGTAGGATCCTCAGCAAAAAGCCTCTGAGGATAATAATCATTTTCATATTTTGTGAAATAGTAGTTCATAAATGCTGCGGCATAAATGCTGTAAGCAAGTACCAAAAGCGCTCCCGCTGCGCCAAATATCCTGCGGGTAATTTCAGTCCCATCGCTGCCAAAGAGCTTTTTAAAGCACGCCTCAATCGGCACCATGATAAGGAATACAAGACCAAAGAAGATCGCATTTATCCTGTAAGTCGTAACACCGAGAAGGACCAGTGCAATTGCCATCATGACTACGGTAAACAAAAGGATCACTCCGTCATAGAGAAAGCTCTTTTCCCTGATGCTCCTGATAAGGCGGACTACAGTAATGACACCACCCGCGATGATCATAGGAAGCGAAATTATATAGAGCGCCCCGAACTGCGGGAACGAATCAAACTCCTGATTGTCTGCAGTAAAGAGGCTTCTGTATATCCAGCCGATGTTTGGTCTTATCTCGGCAAAAGAGATCTCGGTGAGCCTGTAGAACTGGATCCTGGGAACGGTAAACACTCCCAGCATCATATCCGGAGTCTTGGCAATGTTGACCACCTGAACGAGGATCAGCGGAATTGAGATCACAAGCGCAGGAATAAAGAAAATAAGGATCTGCTTCCAGGTGATTCTCTTTCCGCAAATTCTAAGGAACGGATAGAGCAAAAGAAAAAACAGAGGAAGTATCATGTTGCTGAGAGCGTAGGAATAAAGGGAGATTCCCGTAACGATACCAAGAAGCAGATAGCACCACTTTGCTTCTTCGCCCTGTCTTAAGCAATATTCAAGAATGTATAAAATGATAACTGTGCATCCCAGCATAAGATTACAGTCGAGAGCAATCCTTCCGGACTGGGTAAAATATGGCAGTGCCGCAAACAGGAACAGATAGATAAGTGCAGCCATTTTGCCTCTTGTTTTCTTTATCAGAAGAAAACCAAAAACAGCTGTCAGCATAGAGAAAATCATGCCCGGCATTCTTGCCCCAAGAACATTAAAGCCGCCGGCCTTAAGAAACGGCACAGCCAGATAGCAGTACATAACGCTCTGTCCGCCGCCATAGTTGTTGAGATATACCGGGTAGCTCTTTAAATATCTGTCGGTACCGAAATTCCCAATGCACCAGGAATCATAAGCCATTCCAAGTTCATCAACTTCAAGGCCTCTTGGAAGCTCGTTAAGTCTATATAGATGCAGAAAGAGGATCACTGCGAATAACGCAATGACCACAACTCTGTAAAAAGCTATATTATGCTTGTCATAAAATGATTTTACTGTTCCCATAAATCAATATTATAGAAAACTATGGAACTTGCGACAAGTTAGTTCACAATATTCCTGGGCTTTCCTTCCATCCAGCTGACGATGTTCTTTTTGACTTCATCAAGGCATCTTGTCCTTGCCTGTGTGCTGGCCCAGGCAAGATGAGGAGTTACAATGAGCTTGCCACTGTCCTGAATTTTCAAAAGGGTTGAGTCCTTGGCCATGGGCTCGGGGCTCAGTACATCAAGTCCTGCTGCTGCAATTTCTCCGTTTATCAGCGCATCCGATAAGTCTTTTTCCACAACAACCGCGCCTCTAGCGACATTTATAAGGATTGCGGTTTTCTTCATTTTCTCAAAAGCTCTTTTATCAAAAAGATCTCTCGTCCTGTCGGAAAGGGGACAGTGAAGGGATATCACATCAGACCTTTCAAGGAGCTCATCAAAGCTTACCTGTTCGTAGTCAGTACAGTCGCTGTGACCTGAAGATGCGTAGAAGATCACGTGAGCGCCATAAGCTGTTGCTATCTGTGCAACCTTCCTTCCGATATTTCCCATGCCGACAATTCCGTAGGTCTTTCCATCAAGCTCATCAAAGGGAATGTCCAGGCAGCAAAAATGTTCCTGGTTTGCATATTCTCCGCTCTTTACAAACTCATCGTAGTGACGGAGATTCTCCATGAGATAAAAGAGCATTGCAAAGGTGTGCTGGGCAACTGATGCTGTCGAATAGTTGACAACATTTGCAACCTTTACTCCGTGTCTGTTGCAGGCGTCAATATTGGCGTTGTCGTACCCTGTTGCAAACTCGCAGATCAGCTCAAGGTCCGGCGCTGCATCCAGAAGTTTATCCGTTATCTGGCTCTTATTTATGACAAGGACATTCGCACCTTTAAGTCTTTCTGCTGCATTTTCCTCAGTCACCTTATCATCGTAATAAGTAACCTCTCCCAGCTCGTCGTAGATGCTGTAGTCCATATCTGTTCCGACACTGTCTTTGTCGGCAATTACTATCTTCATGATCTGTCTCCTTTTGTTTTATCTCGCAATTGAGTTCACTATATCAAATACCGCCCGGACTATCAATTACAATATGCGCCATAAGTGCATGAACGATTATTGCAATGTAAAAAGCCCCCTCCGCCGTTGAAAGCGGAGAGGACTTTTCAGTCGTCGTCAAATTATGCGAAAGGATTCTCTGTTGGATAAGGAAGAGATGCAGGCTGATTGTAGCCGATTGTCTCTGCTCCAACATACTTGAATACCTCAAAGAGTGCCTTTCCGAAGTGTCCGAATGCAACTGCTCCGTGGTGAGGGAAGTTGTTCTGGATAAGAACGTGTCTGTAGAATCTTCCCATCTCAGGAATAGCGAATACACCGATACCACCGAAGGACTTTGTAGGAGTATTAAGAACTTCTCCCTGTGCAACATATGCACGAAGGTGGTTGTCAGATGTGCTCTGCAGTCTGTAGAATGTGATATCACCGGGAATGATGTCACCCTCAAGTGTTCCCTGTGTAACTTCCTCAGGAAGGTTACGAGCCATGATTCTCTGGAACTTCATCTCGCAGCTTGAAAGCTTGCTTGTGCATGTATTTCCGCAGTGGAAGCCCATGAATGTATCTGTGTGCTTGTAGCTTGTCTGATTCTTGATTGACTGCTCGTACATATCATCAGGTACAGAGTTGTTGATATCAAGAAGTGTAACAGCGTCGTTACTGATGCATGTTCCGATGAACTCAGAAATTGCACCGTAGATATCTACTTCGCAGGATACAGGAATTCCGCGTCCTGTAAGTCTTGAGTTAACATAGCAAGGGACGAATCCGAACTGAGTCTGGAATGCAGGCCAGCACTTTCCGGCAATACATACAAACTTCTTGCTTCCCTTGTGCTCCTCGATCCAGTCAAGAAGTGTAAGCTCGTACTGAGCAAGCTTCTCAAGGATTTCAGGCTTCTTGTTTCCTGCGCCGAGGTCTTTCTCCATGTCAGCCTTGATGTCAGCGATTCTAGAATCACCTGCGTGCTTGTTGAAGCTCTCGAAGAGGTCAAGCTCTGAGTTCTCTTCAATCTCAGCACCGAGGTTATAGATCTGCTGGATAGGTGCGTTACATGCAAGGAAGTTCATAGGACGAGGTCCGAATGAAATAACCTTGAGGTTTGAAAGACCATAGATGGCTCTTGCGATAGGCACGAACTCATTGATCATCTTAGCGCACTCAGCAGCTGTTCCTACAGGGTACTCAGGAATATAAGCCTTTACTCCGCGAAGGTGGAGGTTGTAGCTAGCATTGAGCATTCCGCAGTATGCATCTCCTCTTCCGTCGATAAGGTCGTTCTGTGACTCCTCTGCAGCTGCGCAGAACATTACAGGTCCGTCGAACTTCTCAGCGATAAGTGTCTCTGAAATTTCAGGTCCGAAGTTTCCAAGATATACGCAAAGTGCGTTACATCCTGCCTTCTTGATATCCTCAAGAGCTTCCATAGCCTGGATCTCGCTCTCGATGATACATACAGGACACTCATAGATGTCCTTCTCATCATAGTTCTTCCTGTAGGCATCGATAAGAGCCTTTCTTCTGTTTACAGCAAGTGATGCCGGGAAACAGTCACGGCTTACAGCCACGATACCGATTTTTAAATCTGGAATGTTAATCATAATAATCCCCTTTCTACTCTCAAAATAAATCTTGTTTTATTATCAGAGGTCCATGACCTCATAGATACTGCTTAAATCAAAGCTCAGCCAGTGCTTTGTAATCATCCTTAAGGTCTGCATAAAGCTTCTTATACAGCTTGTGGTACTCTGCGTACTTGGCAGCATTGTCAGCTACAGGCTCAGTCTCTTTTGCCTTGGTGATAAGCTTGTCGCAGGCTTCCTGAACGCTTGCATATACGCCGCTTCCTACACCTGCAAGAATTGCCACGCCAAGAGCAGGTCCCTGTTCCTGATCGATTGTTGCCACCTTGCATCCGTAGAGGTCTGAGAGCATCTGTCTCCAGATCTTGCTCTTTCCGCCGCCGCCGCAGGCCATCATCTCTTTTACGCTGATACCCATCTCATTAAGGATGTCGTTGCAGTCGCAAAGTGAATATGAAACGCCCTCCATAACTGCTCTTAAGAGGTGCTTTCTTGTGTGGATACCTGAAAGTCCGAAGAACACTCCTCTTGCCTTGTCATCAAGGTGTGGAGTTCTCTCACCGTTGAGGTAAGGAAGATAGATAAGTCTGTCTGATCCAACGGGAACTGTCTCGATATCGGCATTGATAAGGTCGTACGGATCAACTCCCTTTTCCTTGGCCTCTTCGATATAGCTCTGGCAGAAGTTGTCTCTGAACCACTTAAGTGAGAAGCCTGCTGCCTGTGTAACTCCCATGATGTGCCATGCGCCGGGTACTGCGCAGCAGCATGTGTGAACTCTGCCCTTAGGATCGATTGAAACCTTATCAGTGTGTGCAAATACAACGCCTGATGTTCCGATTGTTGTGAAAGCTGTTCCCTCTCTTACTACGCCTGTTCCGATAGCTGCTGCAGCATTATCGCCTGCACCGCCTACTACTACTGTATCTGTAGTAAGTCCAAGCTGAGAAGCAACCTCAGGCGTAAGCTTTCCTGTAACCTCGCAAGACTCGTACATCTTGCCAAGGAGTGATCTGTCAATATTCAGTTTGTCAAGAACTTCCTGTGACCAGTCACGCTTTGCAACATCCATCAGCTGCATTCCGGATGCATCTGAAACCTCTGTTGCGAACTCACCTGTCAGGACATATCTGATGTAGTCCTTGGGAAGCATGATGTGTTTGCACTTCTTGTAGTTCTCAGGCTCTTTGTTGCGAACCCATAAGATCTTGGCAGCTGTCCAGCCTGTAAGAGGCGGATTGGCTGTGATCTCGATCCACTTCTCTCTGGGCATGATCTGAAGCATCTCTTCAACTTCCTGCCCTGTTCTCTGGTCGCACCAGATAATGGAAGGTCTGATAACCTCACAGTTTTCATCAAGCATTACAAGTCCGTGCATCTGCCCGGAAATTCCGATGCCCTTAATGTCAGCTGCATTTGCAACCTTGCCGGAATCAAGAGCCTCTTTTACAACTGCAGCTACAGTCTCAAGAGATGCCTTCTTCCAATCTGAAGGTTCCTGCTCTGCCCATCCGTTCTGAGGTGTATACATCGGATACTCATAAGCTCTCTCAGCAACAACGCCGCCGTTCTCATCAAAAAGAACTGTCTTGGTTGCCGAAGTTCCTACGTCTATACCTATAAGATAATTCATACTTTTCTCCCATCCCACGCATAAATTGCGTGCTCAAAAAAAATATATAATAATACAACTTAAAATACAACGTTACAAATTTGCAGAAAAAACAGCGCTATTTCTATTCAATTTCACCATGCTTGTATTCTAATTTCTTCAAATATGTACATCTTGTTCGACGCATTTTACTCCGGTGAGTTCTTCCGATCTCTTATCAGGCTGATTCATGCCGGCATAAACTTTGAAGCTGCGTGAAAAGAGCTTTCGCTCGCCTTCATTGTCTACTGAAGTAAATGCCCTGGCCGCAACTCTTACAGTTACCTTCTTTTCCTCGCCTGCTTTTAGACTTACTCTCTCAAAGCCTGAAAGTGCAGGATGAGGAATTGCAAGTTCAAAGCCTGTGTCCTTGATATAGATCTGAAGTACATCGTCTGTATCTACAGTACCTTCGTTGACAACAGTTACTTCAACGTTTGCTCCGTCGAACTCTCCGTCCTTAGTAAGAGTTTCTACCTTCATATCCTTAGCAACACACTTGCCGTATGTAAGTCCGTATCCGAAAGGATAAAGAGGTGTTCCCTCGAAGTATCTGTAAGTCCTGTTCTTCATGGAGTAATCCCTGAAGTCTGGAAGATCATCCGAACTTGCATAGAAGGTAACAGGGAGTTTACCTGAAGGTGATACGTCTCCGAAGAGAATATCAGCGACACCTCTTCCACCCTTTGCTCCCGGATACCATGCCTGGATAACTGCAGCTGCCTTATCCTGTGCCACGCCAAGGTTGATGGAACTTCCTGACATGTTGATGACAACTGTAGGCTTGTCACAGTCAAGGACTGAATTAAGGAGCTGTCTCTGAGGAATAGGAAGCTCAAGATTGATCTTGTCTCCTGATGCAAACTGGTTACCTGCATCACCCTCTTCGCCCTCAAGATTCTCATCAAGTCCGACTACAACCACCATAACATCTGAGTAGTCAGCGATAGTCTGAACCTCAGAGAGTCTGTCGGGATAATCCTGATCTGAGAGGTTGCTCAGGTTCGGTTTCCAGAGGTCGCACCCCTCCGAATAAAGGATTCTTGCATCTCCTGCCACCTTGTCCTCAATACCCTCAAGTACTGTGATAAACCTGGAGGATGTTCCGTGATAGTTACCCTGAAGAGCTATTCTGGAATCAGCATTTGGTCCAACCACACCTATTGTCTTAAGCTCTGACTTCTTAAGAGGAAGAATACCGTCATTCTTAAGAAGAACAATACTCTCTGCTGCTGCCCTGTCTGCAACTTTCTGGTGCTCATCACACTCAACAACTGTAAACGGAATGTTGTCATACTCTGTCTTGTCAAACATTCCAAGAAGAAATCTTGTTGTAAAGAGTCTTACTGCAGACTCTGTTATCTGCTCCTCAGTGATAAGTCCTGCTCTGTATGCATTCATCATCTTCTGGTATGTGCATCCGCAGTTTACATCGCACCCCATCTCAAGGGCCAGCTGAACTGATTCCTCAGGAGTTGCTGTAACCTTGTGATTCTCGTGGAAATCTCTTACTGCCCAGCAGTCGGATACGAAGTGACCCTCAAAGCCCCACTTGCCTCTAAGGAGATCCACCATGAGCGGCTTGTTGGCGCAGCATGGTTCTCCGTTGGTTCTGTTGTAGGCACCCATAACAGCCTCAACATTTCCCTCTTTTACACAGGCTTCAAATGCAGGAAGGTATGTCTCCTCAAGGTCCTTCTTGCTGGCCCTGGCATCAAAGAAATGTCTGTCAGCCTCAGGTCCTGAGTGTACAGCAAAGTGCTTGGCACAAGCTGCTGCCTTCATGTACTCTCCGTCTCCCTGTATTCCCTTTATAAAAGGAACAGCAAGGCTGCCTGTAAGATAAGGATCCTCTCCGTAAGTCTCATGTCCGCGTCCCCATCTCGGATCACGGAAAATATTTACATTGGGTGACCAGAAAGTAAGTCCCTTGTATATATCTCTGTCACCACGCTTTGACTGCTCATTGTATTTGGCTCTGCCTTCCTCAGCGATAACCTCTCCGACCTCTTTCATCAGATCCTTGTCGAAGGCTGCTGCCAAGGCAATTGCCTGTGGAAACATAGTGGCCGTGCCGGCTCTTGCTACACCGTGAAGTGCTTCGTTCCACCAGTTATAAGCAGGAACTCCAAGTCTGTCTATGGCGGGTGAATCATATCTGAGCTGTGATGCCTTCTCTTCTACTGTCATCCTGGCAACAAGCTCTTTTGCCCTTTTTCTTGCTTCTTCTCTGTTCATAAGTAATCCCTCAAATCAATAAATTTTCAGTTAGCTTTACATATTCAATTCTAATGTGAAGGATACCAAATTTCTCACCACATCTTGCCAAGTACTCACTAAATAAAAACGAGGCCACGCCCGAAGGCGCAGCCCCTGTTAAATCCATTATTATGGAAGCATATCTGTTCCGGGGAAGTACTCATCCCACTTAGCTGTACGCTCGTCGATGATAGCCTGTCCGCCTGCTGAGAGGTAATCAGCAATGCCGGCTTCCCAAACTGCATCGAAGTCAGCAGTTGAAGCAACTACAGCCTGATCATAAACCTGATCTCTCTTAGCTGAAAGAGTATCACCTACACCTGCCTCAGCCTCTATAACACCAACGTTAACGTTCTTAGGCTCAAGTCCGTCAGCCTTTGAAATCTTGTCAGCAGCGCTTACAAGCTCAGGATCCTGTCCTGCATAACCATATGCGATTGAAAGGTCAGCAAGCTTCTGATCACCGAAGTATGTTCCGTTACATGTGATTGTGTAGTCAATGTTCTTACCTGAGTTCTGGATTGCATCGCCTTCTGCTGCGATGATCTGGATAGCACCACTCTCAAGAACTTCATGTGTAACGCCCTCTTCACCGGCCTGGAGATACTTGATTGTCTCAGGCTTTGAAATGAAGTCAAGGTAAAGAAGAGATGCAAGAGGCTCTGTGTTTGTTGTAGGGAAGAAGAGCTTTCTGTCACCAGCTGAAGAGTAAAGCCACTTAGCATACTTGCCGTCTGCATTCTGGAAGCAGTCAACTGCTACGAACTTAGCATCAGGACCAACGTTTCTCTGAAGGTTAGAGTTGATTGAATCTTCACCGTTTCTGAATACATAATCCCAGTTGTGCTGGAATGCGCCAACATAGCCGGCCTTGATCATATCGTCCTCAGTTGTGTCTCCGCTTCCGTAAAGAGCGAAATCCTTCCACATAAGACCATCGTTGTACCACTTGTTAAGGAGCTTAACAGCATCCTTTGTTGATGCCTGTGTAACTGCTCTGTCATCGAATCCGTTTACATAATATTCTTTATCTGTGATCTTAGGATCCATGAAAGATGTGATTATGTTAGATGCTCTCCAGCCTATATCATAGCTTGTTGAGAAAGGAACCATCTTAGATGCGTCGCTTCCAAGAAGAGTATCAGCATTGTCTCTGAATGCAACGAGCATGTCCTCGAACTCCTGAGTTGTTGTAGGAGCCTTCATGTTAAGCTTATCAAGCCAGTCCTGACGAACGAAAGTAACGATTCTCTGCTGCTCAGCACGTCTTCCTTCAAGTGCCCAAACCTCACCTGTCTTAGGATCCTTGTCCCAGAGCATGTTCTGCTCGCCAAGCCAGTTCCAAAGGTTAGGTGTGTCAGCCTTGTACTGCTCAATGAGGTCCTGAAGATCGATTACACCGCCCATCTGAGCGTATGTAAGAACTGTAGGATAGCTGTATGTTACACAGATGTCAGGAGCCTCTCCTGCTGCAAGAAGGTTGTTGATATCATCAACCTCTGTCCATCTGGGAACCTTCTTGAAGGTTACTTCTACGTTGTGCTCCTCGAGCATTCCCTTTTTGATGTACTCTGTGTACATGTTGTTCTCAGGATCTGAACCGCCGTCATTTCCTCTGTCGTAGATCTCTACTGTGATCTTTCTTGTGTCAGCGAACTTACCGTCTGTAAGCTCTGATGCTGTCTCAGGCTCTGCAGCAGGTGCCTCAGCCTGTGTCTCTGTTGTTGCAGCAGGTGTTTCTGTAGTTGCTGCAGGTGTCTCTGTGGTTTCCCCACTGTTTGATGATCCGCAGGCAACTATTGAAAGAGCCATTGCAGATGCAAGAAACATAGATAATACCTTTTTCTTCATAACTCTACCTCCATATTTTTATATGTGAATAATTTATTATTACCAACAAGGAAGTTCTGCTCTCGCCTGCAAGCAGGCTCGCCAGAACAAGGTTCGAACCAGATTCGAAAATACCTCATCAGGTTCTTACTCTTTTACAGCGCCAAGCGTTACGCCGTGAATGAAGTATTTCTGAAGGAACGGATAAATGCACAGGATCGGGATTGTTGAGAACATTACGATCGCTGCCTTAAGAGATGCTGCAAGTCCGGGAGCCGAGAAGCCCTCCTGTGTAGCAACCTCTACCTGGTTTATGTTGTTGATGATGTTGTACAGAAGGAGCTGCAGTGTATAGAATCTGTCATCTCTCATGTACATCAGGGCATCTGAGTAACCATTCCATCTTCCTACCGCATAGAACAGTGCAAGTGTTGCCATAACAGGCTTTGAAAGCGGCAGATAAATGCTCATCAGAATCCTGAAAAGACTTGCTCCGTCAATCTCGGCAGACTCTCTCAAGCTGTCAGGAATTCCATAGAAGAAACTCCTCATGATGATCATGTTGTAGACACTGAGTACACCGGGTATGATCAGAACCAGCGGGTTGCTGAGCAGGTGAAGCTTTTGCATCAGCAGGTAGTTCGGTATTGTTCCTGCGTTGAAGAACATTGTAATGGTTATAAAAATGTTTATTGCTTTTCTTCCCTTGAGATGCTCAAAAATAAGGGGATAAGCACAAAGTGTTGTCATTGTCAGAGATGCTATTGTGCAGACAATTGTAAGGAATACTGTCCACACAAAGGCTCTTATGTACTTGGGATCCTTAAGCACTGTGCCATAGGCGTCGAAGTTAAGGCCCTTAGGTAAAAGATATACTTCATTTCTTACCAGGAAATCAGTTCCGCTAAGTGACTTGGCAAGAAGGTTGATCATGGGGATGACGCATATAAGGCTCACTACGAAGCAAAATATCACAAACACCCAGTCCCAGATTTTATCGGTAGTTGATTTTACTTTCATCTCTTTTGTCCTCCCTTACCAGATTCCTCTCTCGCCAAGTTTACGAGAGATAAAGTTAGCCATCAGCAGGAAGAACACACCAACAACCGACTGGAAAAGTCCGACAGCTGTGGTCAGTGAGAACTGAAGTCCCTTAATACCTACACGATATACATAAGTTGCAATAACATCGGCAACCTTCATAACAAGGTTGTTCTGGAATGCGAAAGGTCTGTCAAATCCGCCGCCCAGGATATTACCGAGGTTCATGATAAGCAGTACCACGATTGTCGGCTTGATTCCGGGAAGAGTGATGTGCCACATCTTTCTGAACCTTCCGGCTCCGTCAACGGCTGCCGCCTCGTAAAGTTCAGGGTTGATACCTGCAATTGATGCAAGATATACGATCGATCCCCATCCAAAGTTCTGCCAGATACCAAATCCGATGTAACTTCCGATCCAGTGAGCTGCGTCATTGAGGAACGGTATTGATGATCCGCCCAGCTTCATGATGACCATGTTTACAAGTCCGTCATTGGGTGCAAGGAGCTGCAGCGCCAAGCTGTAGATGATGACCCATGAAAGGAAGTGAGGCATGTAAGCAATTGTCTGTACAACCTTCTTGTAACGCTGGAAGCAAAGCTCATTTAATATAAGAGCAAATATGATAGGTGCCGGGAATCCGAAAACAAGATCCAGTAGGTTAAGTGTAAGTGTATTTCTAAGTGCATATCTGAAATCATTATTTCCGAATGCCTTGATAAAATACTCAAAACCGTGATTAGCTGCCAGTGGCAGTTTCCAAACACTCTCTACCAGTGAGTATTTCTTGAACGCAATCTGCACATAGATCATAGGTGCATATTTAAAGATCAAAAGATACAACAGTGGTAAAAATAACATCACATAAAGTTGCCAGTACTTTTTAAGATAGACACCGGCGCCCGCCTTATTTTGGGCCTTAGCTTGCCTGCTCATTTCATTCCTCCTCTAATCCCCTGATATAGCTCTCCCTGGGTCCCAAGTAGGACTCCGGGATCTTTATTCCTTTTTTTATAAGCACTATCCTCTCAAGAACTATGCCCGGGCTGCAGCCGTAAAACTTAAGTTCATTTTCCCCTTTTACAAGCTTTACCGTGTCCCTGACGATCTTGACGCTGTTTATTGCTTCCTCACGCCACTGCGGGCTGAAGAAAAACTGGTTCTCAGGATCTCTGACGGTGTTTATTAGCTTTGTCTTACCGCCGTTTACCGAGTATCCCAGGTACTGCTCCGGTTTAAAGGTAACCGGTGTTGTCGGTGCCAGTAAAAAGACTGCCTCGTACTCAGAATTTTCTGTCGCCACAAATCTGTATGTGACACTTGGTCTTGTCTTTCCCCGGTAAAAATCCTCTGTCACAGGAAATGCCTTGATGGCGCTTCCGCTCCTTCCGTAGGGAGAAAGAACTTTAAAGCCTCCCTTTTTGGTGTCAGCCTTTTCGGAAAAATGCTCAGCCTCCATGCAGATATATCCGTCACTCTCGATAAAAAGTCCCTTTGGAGCATCCGCGGGAGAAGCTTTCACCGTTACATGTGCGCATCCGATTCCAATGCCTTCTACAGTAAACGTGCCTGTGATCTTTTCTGACAAAAGAGCTTTATTCACCGAAAGGGTTATCCGCTCTCTCTTTTTGACCTCGCCCTCTGTCTTTGAAAACAAAATCCAGCTGCAATCGGTGCAGATCCTGTATTTGTAAGGGATCTCGCTTCCGCTTATCAGGTCAAATTCGATGCAGCTCACATCCGGTCTTAGCATGTCACTCCAGGTCTGGGGGTGATCATTCCACTCAAGGCCTGTCATGTAGTTCTCATCCTCTGCTCTGGAAACCAGCATCCTCGGCGAATTGGCCCCATATACAAGATGCCTTATTGGATATCTGTTATCCTCTTCGTTCCAGTTGATAAAGCCCACATGCTCCGATCTGCCAAAGCCTTTGTAATAGCCGCCGTCCACCGTTTCATACTCATCAATGATACGGGCATCTTCTTTTACGCAAGCGTCAAGCTGCTCTGCAACATCGTTGGCTTCAATCCTGTTCTGCATTGCAAAGAACTTGTTCCTGCCGGCCAGTATCCACATCTTCATGAGGTTGGCCGTTCCGCAGGCCGGATAGTACAAAAGAGATATGAATGCCGAGAGGTTCTCGTCATCTATTCTCTTTTTAAGTGCAGCTGATTCCTTAAGTATCTCATCGCTGAGATTAAGGACCATGTCTGCCTCTCCAAAGTGAAGAGGGTGGTAAACATCTGCATTCATGATCTCGTGGCGTCTCTTTTCAAGAAGAGAGGTGTAATCCCACAGGATCTTTTTTGCTTTGTTTCTTCCGGAGAGAGGAAGCATACCACCAAACTGCCTCTCAGCCCACTCATTTACATACTCCAAAGTGATGCCGGCATCTGTGCCGCCCCACTTATCTATATCGTAAGCAAGGTCTAGGAAGTAAGATAAACCAAGCTCCTGAGTGCCTATATCTCCAACGTTTGTGACCCATATCTGTCTTACTCCGAATTCGTAAGCCTGAGTCATCTGCTCCCACACTCTCGGGAGGTAGGTGGCTCCGATCCACTTAAAGGAATATGGTCCACCGTGCATATCCATGTGATAGTACATTCCGTATCCGCCGGGATGATCCATCATCTCTTTGGTAGGAAGTGTTCTAGTGTATCCGACATTGTTGTCCGAGAGGATCAGTGTTACGTCATCAAGAAGCGGATCGCCCATAAGGCCTTTAGTCTTCTCATCGCCGTAGAAGAATTCTTCCACCTCTGAGAAAAGAACTATCTGCCTCGGAACTTTACTGATATCCTCATCGACTGTCTCTTTGATAAGTTCGTTCTGAGTCTTAAGCACATCCCTTATCAGATCTATGTTGTCCTTAAGCGAAGCATCATCCCCAAGGATCCTTGAGTCTCTCTCACCTCGCATTCCGAGGGTTATTACATTTTCAAAGGACTTGTTTCTTATAAGTCCGTCTCTCCAGAAGCGGATTATTCCGTCTCTGTTCGCCCTGAAGTCCCAGGCATCACCGTAGATCGAGTTCTCTCCGCGAAGGAGTCTGTATTCCTCTCCGCTTCTCATGCATGGCTCGTGGTGGGAAGTGCTCATAACCACACCGTACTCATCTGCAAGTCTTGCGCTCTCAAGTCCCGGTCCGTCCATGCTGAAGTTCGATGCCCACATCGCAGGCCATAGGTAGTTGCCCTTAAGGCGAAGGAGAAGTTCGAAAACTCTTTCGTAACATTTGGCATTTATTCCGCCAAAGTGCTCTGTGGCCCAGTTTCCAAAGGCCGGCCATTCATCATTTATAAAAAATCCTCTATACTTAACAGACGGCTCTTTGCTAACTGTATTCACATCATCTGTTAAAAAGACATTTTTCTTCCTTTTGGGTAAAACGTGATTCCAATTCACAAGAGGTGATACCCCAAGAAGCTCGGACAAATGAAACAGTCCGTAGATGGTTCCGCGCTTGTCGCTTCCCGCGATAACTACCGCGTGCTCAACACCATCCAGGGGTTTGTCTATAACCTGAAAGCTGTAGACTTCCCACTTCCCTCTCACTTCCTCTAAATCTATCAGACCTCTTTCTTCCAGTTCATCAAGGTAATCGCTCTTGTCGACGGTTCCGTAGATTATCAGGTTCTTGCACTTACATCCCCTTGTGTACTCACCTGCGTGGAACCCTGTTACCAGGTACAGGTCCTGCCTTACTAAAGCTGCTACCTTATTGACTCCGGGAAAAGACTTAGATTCGTAAGTGAACATTAACCTGTTATCAAAACTGACCTTTGACACTTTTACCCCCATCAGGTTTACCATTCCACTTTTGCTTGTTGATGTTTCCCCATTTGAATGCTATAAATAAATCATAGGGCATGGGATTTTAATATAAATACACAAAAAACCATATATTTTTTGCATTTTCCGATATAAAATGCACAAGCTCTTTTCCCATGTAAAGGAGAGGTATGAAAAAGTGTCTGAACTTCCCGTATACCGTGATCGACAGTGAGATCATCTGCGAGCATAAAAGAGCCCGTATAGACCCCACTGATATCAGCACCGTTCACAATCACGACGGTTATGAAATTGTTCTTTTCTTAAAAGGGGATGTAAATCTGATGGTGGAACCCGAGCTCTTCAAGATGCAGCCCGGGGATATTTTCTTTGTAAGCCCACTGGTGTTCCACGGCGTAGATCTCGAGGATGTCAGCGGTTATGAGAGGATCGTCATCAATGTTCAGTATGAATATCTTAGGAACCTTGGCGACGCAGAGACTGATTTCAGCACACTCTTCAGGAGCACGGAATCCGCAAACATGAATCACCTGCGCATTCCGGTTGAATCAATCCCAAAGTTTGTTTCCATTGCAAAAAAGCTTGAGGAGGCGCTCCACAGCAACGCCTATGGTCACAGCATTCTTGCAAAGGCCTATCTTGCTGAGTTTCTTCTCCTGAGCTGCAAATACTCGGAGAATGTTCCTCCCCAGAAAAAAAGCAGCACTATGCCGGTTGCTGTGGCAAAAGTGCTGGAGTACGTCGACAAACATCTGTCGGACGAAATTACTATAAATGCTATGTCTGCAGAGCTTCACTACAGCAGCGACCACTTGAGCCGCGCCTTTAGCGAAGCTACCGGAGACTCTCTTAAACATTACATTAATGCAAAAAAAATTGCTCTTGCACAAAAATTATTGCTGGAAAACAACTCTCCCTACGATGTGTGCTTCATGGTGGGATACAACAATTATTCCAGCTTTTCAAGACGTTTTTCAAATCAGATAGGCGTCTCGCCCAAGCAGTATCAGCTTTCTAACCGCGTGGGCTGACAAACGGCCGCTCAATAAATGGTTCTGCCTTTCTCATCGGCAATGCCGCTTTTCCTGTAGAAGTAGGAGTTCACCTGATCTCTCCACTCTCTGGCATTATCGAGCTGAAGGTCGAACCTTTCTTTTACTCTTGAATAAACTTCTTCCGAAACCGCATCCTTAATGCTGTCCCAGTCTGATGCAAGGCCTCTTGCCTCTTCTTCCCCCTGAAAATGACTGTCGTAAATATGCTGAATCAGCGTCTTGCCTGTCTTAAGCTCCCATGTATAAGGAATATGATGGAAGAAAAGAAGAAGTTCCTCCGGACAGGTATGCGGATCATTGTAGAGCTTTGCATTTTCCGGGTAGTACTGCTGGGCATAGCCTGTTCCCTTATCTGTTCTGTCTACACCGATTCCAAGGTGATCGGCTCTGTGATAGGTTCCCCATCTTGAATACTCATATCCGTCAACGCTTGGTCCGTAGTGTCCGTTTGGTGTTACCATCCAGCCTATTCCCAGCGGTGATGTGTATCTCTCATAAATTTCGCGGGACCTCAGCAGCATGCTGCAGAGAATATCTTCTTCCTTCGCAGGAAGGTTCAGTGTCTGTCTGATCCACTCTCTCGCAATCTCCTCAGCTGTCAGATCCGTGTTAAAAGACAATCTTCCAAAGCCGTAAGTATTGGCTGCAGCAAGGTCATCTCCTGTCCAGTTCATGTCGTTTCCGGTGTTGATAACTGCTGCCATTCCACCGAGCCTGTTGCCCATGGTGCGACCGCTTACAACGTCAGCCACAGTGTCTTTTTCCTGCGCGCAGTGTGTGTGGAAGTCAAGAACCTCCTTGAACAACGGGATCAGATAGCAAAGGTCGATCTGGTGTCCCGTATACTCCTGAGCAACCTGCACTTCAAGCATCTGATTGGTTTTGGTAAGTCCTCCCAAAAGAGGAGATACGGGTTCGCGGATCTGGAAATCCATAGGTCCGTTCTTTATCTGAAGAATGACATTGTCATGATAAGCTCCGTCAAGATCTTTGAAATAATCATATCCGGCTCTTGCTCTGTCAGTCTTGGTATCGCGCCAGTCCTGAGTGCAGTTATATACAAAGCATCTCCAGATGATTATTCCGCCGTAAGGGGCGATCACATCTGCCAGCATATTGGCACCATCTGCCTGAGTTCTTCCGTAAGTGAAAGGTCCCGGTCTTCCCTCTGAGTCCGCCTTTACAAGGAATCCTCCAAGGCCCGGCAAGTTCTCGTATACCTCTTTTATCTTCTCTTCCCACCAGGAGATCACATTACCGTCAAGAGGATCACAGGTATCCATACCTCCGATCTCAATAGGAGATGCGAAGTTCAGCGACATGTAAAGCTTTATTCCATAGCCCCCGAAAATCTCTGACAGTTCTTTTAACTTATTAAAGTATCTGTCGGTGATAAGATATGAAGCTGCTCCTTTGACATTTACATTGTTTATAACAACACCGTTGATGCCGATACTGGCCATAAAACGGGCATAATCTCTGGTTCTGTCATTTATTACGATCTCTTCGTTTTCAAAAAAGAATGACTCTCCCGAATAGCCTCTCTCGATGCTGCCATCCATGTTATCCCAGTGGTTCATCATTCTCAAAGGATTTGATGGAGATGCAGTTTCATTTACTTCAGCAGCTCTTTTGCCACAGGCTGTCTGTCTCAGAATCGCAAAGACGCCGTAAAGAAGGCCACTAACATCCGATGCCTCAAGCAGTATTCCGCTGTCGCTGCCCTTTATGCTGTAGCCTTCAGAAGGAACAGCATCACTTCTTGTTATCTTAAGCGTCATTGAATCACTGTCGCATCCGATGGAATCCATCCCCCTTTTAAACTCGCAAAGTGCATTTGATACAACCGCATCGGAAGCTGCAAATCCTTCCAATACAGTCTCCCATGTGCAATTACCTTCAAAGACTCTGTGATAAGTAAGCCACAGCTGTGTCCAATTAGTTGTTCTCATAAAAATCTTTTTCCCTTTCGTAACACAATATTTGCACGCTCTTGACGTATAATGCTAGAATATCTACGAGTTAACATATATCTCAAAGGAGAATGATCCATGATCGAAGACATCAACGCCCAGTCAAGAGAAGACATATACTACGACACTTTAAAAGGCGTCCTTCTGTATCACAACACATTAAATGAATATCCGCTCCACTGGCACAACGAAGTAGAGCTTATTCTTCCTCTGTCCGGATCATTCCAGGTTAAGTTTCACAATGATTCATCTGCAGTCGTCAACTGCGTTCCCGGAGACATTATGCTCATCGCCCCCGGAACTCTTCACGAGTACCTCTCTGTTGCACCCGGCGGAGAGAAGATGATACTTCTCTTCGACTTTGCAAGATATTCCCAGGTCTCACAGATGGTTCCTCTCCTTAAAACTCTTCCGCCCTACGTTCACGTAAGGCAGAGCCAGTTCCCTGTTGAGGCAGCCCGTCTTCAGAATTACTTCTGGGAGATAGAGCGTCTCTATGGAGAGAGTGATGAATTTCTTCAGATTTCTGTATATTCTCTGGTGACTCTGATCCTCGCCCAGATCGGCAGCATGCATCTTGTGGATGCCATCGCTCCCGCAGGCTCTTCAGATTCCCAGTCCAAAAACATTGAAAAGCTCGTAGCTGTAACCAACTATATCGATTCCCACAGAAGTGAGGATCTCTCAGTTGAGCAGCTTGCTGAGCTTGCAGGCTTTTCCAAGTACCACTTCGAGAGGCTCTTTAAGTCCTCAATGGGCATCTCCTGCTATCAGTACATAACCAAGCGTCGTGTGATGATGGCCCAGGAGCTCCTCGGCGACACAGACCTCTCAGTCATGGACATCGCCCTTCAGTCAGGGTTCTTTTCTCTTTCAACCTTCAACCGTGTCTTCAAGGACATGAACGGCTGCTCACCTACCGAGTACCGCAAGATGTACCTCCAGGGTGCCGACGTCGCCGGCAGAACCTACTCCAAACAGTAAGGTCCGAAAGATATTGGCTGCTGTCGTCAAAAATTGACTCGGTCACCTTGAGCACGCTCTCGCTCGTCCTCGTTGGTAGCGGTACTAAGCGCCTAAAGGACAGTCGCTAAGTACCGACCACGAGCAACGACTCTTCGGTTGCCCGAGTAGCAATTTCATCCGCCACCATCCAATATCTTTCTCACTCACAAGTCATGGGGACGGTTCTCTTGGCTCCTTTTCTACGCCCACAAGGCACTTCTAACTGAATATGTAGAAAATCATTTTACTTTGATCTCGAAAGGTCCCATCGGGAGGTTGGCCTTGTTGTAGATCATTGCTCCGTTATATGTGTAGGAAACAAGATACTTAACTTTCTCTATCTTTTCTGCCTTAAGATTTGTCTGAAGTTCAATAGCTTCATTCACAATCCTGGCCTTAGCCTCGTACTCTTTTCCTTTATCATCAACTACGACAAAATCGCGAATCTCGCTACCCTTACCAATATCTCTGGCAACCATGCCATCTGCGTGGTCAAACATGATCTCCACCGTACTGCCCTTCATAAGTCCCGAACTCATAGCCTTAACTGAAACCGGGATAGGTGTGGGACCTGTATACTCGCCGGCATAGCCGTAGCGAAGATGAGCTGCCCAAAGTGCCAGGCGCTTACCGATCCTGCGCTTTCCGGTAGGATGCAGATCATTGTCCTCACCAAGGTCCATATTTACTGTCATTCCAACCATAGGATCATCCAGAAGCCTTGCCTGTTTAAGCCTGAACTCCGGCCATGGATCGGCCACAGGTTCAACATCAATTACAAAGTTGGGGAGCTGAACCAGGATGTAAGGAAGGTTCTCCTCACCCCATTTATCTCTGTATCCTTTGATCATGCGCCTTGAAAGATCTGTATAATCCCAGGGCTCATGAGTATTGGATTCTCCCTGATACCAGATAACTCCGTCAATCGGGAAGTTGTGGCATGGTGCTGTCATTGCGTTGTAAAGACCTGTCGGATGCCAGTTGATAAAGTCTGTAGGCGGGATCTCATCGCATCTTGCAGCAACCTTGTAGTACCATGTTCCGTCAAGCCTTACCTCTGCTTCGTCGTTGAATATCTTGTATTCCTTGTCCGGAGTGATCCTTCCAAGGCCGTATTCAACACAGAGCCTTATTACTATCACATTGTCCTTTTCTCTGGTAAGTCCCTCAGGGATATCATATTTTCTCGGAGGATACTGATATTCAATTCCTCCTACCTTGACGCCGTTAACAAAAACCTCGTCCCTGTCAACCAGAGTTCCGAGGAAAAGTCTTGCACTCTTGCCGGCAAGCTCCTTTGGAAGATCAAAGTTTCTTCTGAACCACACGGATCCGCACATCCCTGAAAGCTCTGTATCCTTAAACATTACAGGAATATCCATTTCCTTCCAGCTGCGCTCATCAAGATCCTCTTTCATCCATTTCTCCGAAAGTCCCCTGTCAAGCTTATTAAGCTTCTCGCGCCAGAGTGTTCCGTTTATTACATTCTTGTCTGCCTGACTCTTTCTGAAGTCATCGTCTGCGTACTTGTCAGCTTCAGCAATGAGCTCATCATACCCTTCAAGCATCTCTCTGGACATCCAGGATGAAACCAAAGATCCGCCCAGTGAGGCATTTATAAATCCAACAGTCTGACCTGTTATCTTCTGAAGATATGCGGCAAAGAAATATCCTGTCGCAGAAAAATCCATTATGGTATCGCGGCTCACACGACTCCACGAACCGCTTCTGAGTTCCTCAAGAGGTCCGTGGAAGTCTGTATCTTCTAATATCTTAAAAGTCCTGATCCCGGGGTTCTCAGAGGTATGTGCAAGAGCCGGATATCTGTCCTTAACCCTTGTTATCGGAAGCTCCATATTGGACTGACCTGTGCAGAACCATACGATACCTATCATTACGTCCTTGACAGCGATCTCTTCGTCCCTGTCATCCGAGACTATGAGTTCGTAAGGTCCGCCGCTCTCCCTGGCAGAGAGATATACATCAAATCTTCCGTTCTCATCAGTCCTGCCTGTAGACATGAGATTATCAAGCCTGACTTCAATCCCTGTGCCGGGCTCATCCCATCCCCATACGTGTATTCTTTTTCTTCTTTGAATGACCATTCCGTCGGAAATGATCTTTGGAAGTACCAGTTTTCCCATAATCAAACCCCATGTTTCCCCATAGAACTTCTATGGATAATTATACAAAAACATGGCGTCATGCTTCTTTACATTTTCCGCCATGTTTTTTTCATTTTCTGATGTTTATCTCAGCAGACTCCAAATCCGAGAATTGTAAACTTCTTGTCCTCTTGACCTTCTTTCATACGGATCATGACCTCTCTCTGTCTGCATTCATCCTCGTTTACAAGGATCACGGCGTTGCAGTGAGTCCATCCGTTTATGTGAGGGTCGGCATCAAGGATCTTTTTGCCATCAACGAAAACCTCTGCGGTTCCGTGACTTGCATGCGCTGAATCCTTGAATATCAAAAGAATCTTCTTGCAGCTGAGGGTCATCTTAAACGGATCTACGCCTTTCTCATGACACCAGTTATGCGGAAACTCAGGTGTCATCTCAATAGCCTTGTCCATTTCCACAGCCTGAAGGTCTGTATCTTTCTGGTCAAAAGAACCTTTTAAGACTTCCGCTATTTTGAATTTATCCTTTAATGCATCAAGCTCTTTTTCATCAAGTAGCTCGATACTCTCAAAGTCTGCACCGATCACAGGTTTAATACCCGAAAGCTCTGCCTCTTTTCCTAAAGGGTATTCCTCCGGGTGCTCGCTGACCTTATCAAAAAGGTTAGACAGACAGTCCGCCATGATCTGATGCCCTAAGTTACTCGGATGATATACATCATAAAAGAACTGGTTCTTGGAGATCACGCGTCCCTCTGACGGAAGGAGCGGAAATTGCGGACTGACCGCATCAAGAACACTGACCATCGGCAGATCATAATTTCTTCCCACAGGTGAAAGCCTCTCCTGAAGATTCCAGTCGTTGGAGAACACTGCGAACAGAAGAACTACCGCAGGCTTCCAGGGGAGAGAAAGAGCTTTTCTCACAAGGCTCTCATAGCACACACCCTGAGTTTCATCGCCCTCATCGTTGACTGCAAACTCTATCACAACAAGGTCAGGCTCTTTGGTTCCGTCCCTCAGCACATCTCTCTCAAACCTTATCATTCCAAGCTCAGAGGGAGTTCCTCCGACACCCGCTTTTACGAAGGTGCACTCTCCGCCCTTCATGTATCTTTTTGCAAAGTCCTCGTAGAAGACTCTTGCATAACACTTCTCATTGATAGGAATGGCGCCCGCTCCCTGAGTTATAGAGCCTCCGATAAACGAAAGAGTCACGTCCTCTCCGCCGGCCGCCTTATCAAGGACTCTCTTAAGCCTTGCCGTATTACCGACCTGCATAAGGCTCTTTTCGATCATTCTTCTGTAGCCCTCTGAAGCAAAATCCACCGCAATATCCTCGGGCTGCTCCGGCGCTTCAAAGCCATCATTGAGATAGAACCTTATATCGGTTGTGGCTGTGATGCCGGGCTTATCAAAAAGAAACCTTATCTGTCCAAGTTCCCTGTCACCGTCTTTCCAGCCAACGCTCCCCAGTTCGATCACGGTTTCCATCCCGTCCATCAAAAGCTCAGCCTCGATGCTGGTGGTCTCTTCCCCCGGAGTGTTCGGATACATCTCGGCAACAAATTTAACTTTGCTGTCTGTCGCCTTGCCTGATACGCTGACTCCTATGGAATGGATCATCCTGCGGAGCCCCGCTGTGGTTGTTAGGTTCTCAACCATAGCCTCGTCAGTTACATTGCCCGTGAGCCTTGCTGCATCGATGAGCCTGCCCATATCCATGTACAAAAAATGTGCAAGGCTGCCATCGGGCTGAGGCGCTCCGAATATTTCCTTGTCCTTGGTTATATAGAAAAAAGGACGCTTCTTAGTTGGATCCTTGGGTGCCACAGGCCCCCTGTTTGTGCCGTCTACCATAATTCCCCCATACCTTTCAAACAACTTTTCTCAAAATTTACTCAACAAATTTCCAGGAGTAGAACTCATACCCCTCACCTTCAAATACAAAATACAAATCGTGAAGACCCGAAGCCATGGTATCAAGTCTGTTTGATATCTTGAGCATACCCTCTTTGGTGCCGACTCCTATTACAGGGTCCATGCTTATCTCTATTTCCTCAAGCGGCCTTGACTCAGGTGCGTCAAGGCAGACAAGGATCTTACCTTTTATCTTATCCGCTGCTCTTCCCTCAGCTCTTTTGACCTTAACTTCCACAAGCCTTGCAGGCTCTGCCCCAAAGTCAGCACCACTTATCTGGATCCATCCGCCGGACCTGATGTTTGTCACGATCATATCTCCTGATCCGTATTTAACAGCCTCTTCGCCATACTGTCTGGTGGCGATGCCTGCTGCATTTGACATGGTAACAGCCTTAGTCTCCACATAAGGATCAACATTTTTAAGCTGCTCAACACCCTCTCTTGTTGCTGTGGAAGCTGCCGGCTGATTCTTGTCATTTAAAACAAGCTTGTCAACGCCGGTGCAGCGATATCCCTTAAGGATGCCCATGCTCTCTTCGAGGATCCTTGAGTGATAGGTTATGTAATACTCACCGTTAAACTCAAACATGCAGTGATGATTGTTTCCGCCAACTCCAAAGAAGTGCTCAGGATTCTTGAGTACAGGATTGCACATCTCAAAAGGTCCCATTGGATCATCGGAAACCATGGTGATGATCTCGCCCTGCCCGAAACCTTTTTCCTTCTCAGCTTCCGGTGTCATTGAGAAGTTTGAGCAGTAAGAATAGTAGTACTTGCCGTCAATCTTGTTTATACCGGAATCCTCAAACAGGTAGGATACATTTTCTATAGGCTTTGGATCTCCCACTATAGAGATCATGTCTTTTCCCAGCTTGGCAACTCTGGCTGTTCCGGGATCAGAAGCCTTGTCTTCAGATGGAACTCCTCCGCCAAAGTAAATGTAGCTCTCACCGTCATCGTCCATTAAAACCGCAGGATCAAAGAGCCAGGTAACCTCTACGCAGGTAGGTGTCTCTCTTGAGATCAAAGCCTTGCCGATCGGATCTGTAAAAGGACCTACAGGGCTGTCTGCAGTAAGAACGGCAATCCCGTTTCCGCTGTTTGCAAAGTATAAAAAGAACTTGTCCTTGCCATCGATTGTTTTCCAGGCTGCAGCCGGTGCCCATGAATTGCCGCCCCAGCTGGCCTGTCCGTGCTCACCTGCAGCATAGACGGTTCCGTGGTCTGTCCAGTTCACAAGATCATCGGATGAGATGACACTTATCTTGTCGATCTTACTGTAGGTATTCTCCTGGATCTCACCGATTTCATTCATCTCCGGATAATCCAGAGTCATATAAATATAAACCCTTCCCTTATAAACAAGCGCGTATGGATCTGCACCGAATCTCTGCACCATTACCGGGTTGTGATCAGATAGTGGCTTGTAACTGTTTATGATCTTGCTGTCACTCATTTGCGTAATCCTCCAAATTAACTGTTCATATTATAAAAGAATATACACCAGGAATATATGCCGATTCTTTTCATAAATTGCTAATTTATTGCCATTATTTGATTGGAAGAGAATTACCTGTGAGCATAAATTTAAAATTAGAACTATATAATCCAGTCAATATAAGGGGAAAAATCATGCTTAGAGAAACAATTACAGAAAACGGAAAAGTTAAGGGACTCCCCGGCAATGACCCGAGAGTCACAGTCTATAAGGGTATCCCTTTTGCAGCACCACCGATAGGAGAAAACAGATGGAGAGCACCTCAGCCGTGCCCCAACTGGGAAGGTACTTTAAACGCCTACAAATTTGGTCCGATATCAATGCAGGATACACCGGGCATCGGAGAACTCGTATATAACCGCGAGTGGCACGTCGATCCCGAGATTCCAAACAGCGAAGACTGTCTTTATCTGAACATCTGGACTCCCGCCAAAAAGGCAGACGAGAAGCTCCCCGTCCTGGTATGGATCTACGGCGGCGGATTCCAGTGGGGCTACACAGCCGAGATGGAATTTAACGGAGAGCCGCTTGCAGAGCGCGGAGTTATTGTTGTAAGCATCGCTTATCGTCTCGGATGCTTCGGTTTTATGGCTCATCCCGAGATCACAGGCGAGTCTCCCGATGCACCTTCAAACTTTGGTCTTCTCGACCAGAAAGCTGCTCTTGCATGGGTCAAAAGAAATATCGCTAATTTCGGCGGAGATCCGGACAGGATCACAATCGGCGGCCAGTCGGCTGGCGGAGCAAGCGTTCAGCATCAGCTGAGCTGCAAAGACAACAAAGACATCATCAAAGCAGCTGCAATCTTTAGCGGAATCATCAGACTTGAGAATTCAAAGGACGATATCTTCCATCCTCTTAACTTAAGTCAGGCAGAGGAACTCGGAAAAGAGTTCTTTGAGAGCCTGGGTGTCAAGAATCTTGATCAGGCCAGGGCTCTTTCTTCAAAAGAGCTCCTTGAGGGCTACAACAAATTTGCGGAGAGCAACAAGAGAATGTTCCCTATCATCGACGGGTTCTTCTGCACAGATGATCCCACAGAGAACATCGCAAACGGCAAGTGCCTCGATGTTCCGATCATTTCAGGGAACACTACCGACGAATTTTCCGAGGCCGGCGTTAACATGGTAGAGCGCTCTGTTAAAAACGTATTCCTCCGAGCAGGCAAAAGCCGCCCGGATCAGAACCTTTACTACTACAGATTCGATCCCGATATCCCCGGAGACGGCCACAAGGGAGATTCATATCCCGGCACCTTCCACTCGGTTGATCTGTGGTTCTTCTTTGATACGCTTCACATGTGCCACAGGCCTTACGCCGGAAGGCACTTTGATCTGGCAGGGCAGATGTGTGACTACTTTGCAAACTTCATTAAGACAGGCGATCCCAACGGAAACGGACGCAACAGAACTCCTCTTCCAAAGTGGGAGACCTATAAAGACAGCGCAAGAAATGAAATGGAATTTCTCGGCCGCGGTGCCAGCCCGAGATCAGAAGGCGGCATCAGACAGGGAAACAAAAAGCAGGCTGTCAATCCTTATCTTCCGTCCTGGGAATACATTCCGGACGGTGAGCCTTACGTATTCGGAGACAGAGTTTATGTCTACGGTTCTCACGATCTGTGCAGAGGCGAGACCTTCTGCCTCGGAGATTACGTATGCTGGTCAGCTCCGATAAATGACCTTGGCAACTGGCACTACGAGGGTGTCATTTATCCCAAGACTTCAGATCCGCTTAATCCGATCGGACATCAGTGCCTCTACGCTCCCGACATCACTGTGGGTCCCGACGGCAGGTATTATCTCTACTATGTCCTTGATAAGGAAAATGTCGTATCCGTTGCTGTAGCCGACACTCCGGTCGGACCATTTGAATTCTACGGATACGTTCACCATGAAGACGGAACAAAGCTCGGCAAAAGAGCCGGCGACGAGCCCCAGTTCGATCCGGGTGTTATGACCGAGGGCGACCTGACATATCTCTACACGGGATTCTGCGGACACGGCGACAAGTCAAGGCACGGCGCCATGTACACAGTTCTGGGAAAAGACATGCTGACAGTAGTCAAGGCTCCGGAGATAGTCGTACCCGGTGCTCAGTACAGCAAGGGAACAGGCTTTGAGGGACACGCTTTCTTCGAAGCGCCGTCTATCAGAAAGCATGGAAGCACATACTACTTCATTTACTCATCGGAAGTTATGCACGAGCTTTGCTATGCAACATCAAACAGCCCGGAAGGACCGTTTACATATGGCGGAGTTATCGTAAGTAACTGCGACCTTCATATCGGAACTTATAAGGATGCCGAAAAGCCATCCGCTTACGGTGCCAACAACCACGGCAGCATCGTAGAAATCGGAGATGACTGGTATATCTTTTACCACAGACACACACACGGAATCTGGTACTCAAGACAGGGCTGCGCAGAGAAGATCGAATTTGCAAAAGACGGCAGGATCGATCAGGTGGAGATTACCTCCTGCGGCCTCAACGGCGGTCCTCTTTCCGATATCGGCGAATATCCCGCATATATCGCCTGCAACCTCTTTACGGATGATGGGGAATTATATGTAAGAGAAGACGTTCCGAAAATTGTGCAGGAAGGTGGAGACGGCGATCAGAACGACGGCTACATCAAGGGAATAACAGACGGAACAACAATCGGATTCAAGTACTTTGATCTCAAGAACGCCAAGGGTCTTCGCATTAAGACAAGGGCATACTATGACGGCGTTTTTGAAATCAAGACCGATCTGAACAAAGCTCCTTTGGCAGAAATAAAAGGAATCGGTTCAAATATCTGGACAGCGCACGAATGCAGCTTTGATGCGGTTTCCGGAACAAGCGCTCTTTACCTTATATATAAAGGAAGCGGAAGCTGTTCACTTAAGTCAGTCGAGTTCATTCATTGAGCATTCATTGGCAAGACCATGACAATATTTGATTGGAATGAGGTGGTCCTGATGTTATACATTACTATTAACATCAGGACAGCCAAACAGAGTTTATATGGCAATATGACCACAAATTTGTGTAAACTATTAATTTTACCAAACTTATGTGTCTAATTTGCACAATAAAAAGAAACAAAAAGTAAATTTTCTGTTAAAGAAGTAAAAAAAGTGCTTACTGAAGTAAAAGAATTCCATTCTTAAATAATTTTGACAGCTCTATAATAATCCATGAAAAGTGTCACATTATCATACTTTTTTGGAAAAAATAAAAAAAGAAAAGTAAAAGGGAGAAAGGGGTAATTATGAAAAACAAAGCAATGAAAAAAGTTGTTGCTCTTTCAATGAGTACAATGCTCATGGCAACTGCTCTTGTTGGATGCGGAGAAAAAGCTGAAGCACCTCAGAGCACAGGCGACAGCACACAGACAACAGATGGGGGCACAGAGACAGCAGCACCTGCTACTACAGACACAGCAGCAGATACTACTGCAGCCACAGAAGAAAAGACTTATGCACCTGACGAGATCGTTGATATGACATTCTTCGCAGGAATGCCCGGAACTGAGATCAACAGCGGTAACAACGAGATTCAGGACATGATCGCTGAAAAGACCGGTGTTCGTCTTAAAGAGACATGGCTTACAGGCCAGACTGTTTCAGAAGCTATCGGATCAATCATCGCATCAGGAACATATCCTGACCTTATCGATGGTGGTGACGGATCTGCAGATCTTTACAACGAGGGTGTTCTTATTCCTTGGGATGAGTACCTTGAGAGCGGCAAGTATCCTAACCTGACAAACTACTATACAAAGAATGAGTGGGATCAGTTCAGACAGGATGACGGACACATCTACTGGTGCAACGTATTCCAGAACACAAAGGGTGCTCCTACAGGAACAGCTCACAACGACGAAGCATTCTGGATTCAGGCAAGAGTTCTTGAGTGGGATAACTACCCAGAGATCAAGACACTTGACCAGTATTTCGATCTCCTTGAGAGATATGCAGCAGCTAACCCTAAGACAAAGGACGCTAACGGCAACGAGATGGATATCATTCCTTACACATGCCTTTGCGATGACTGGAGATACTTCTGTATTGAGAACGCTCCTCAGTTTCTTGACGGATATCCAAATGACGGTTCTGTAATCGTAGATAACAGCGGTGCAGCTCCTACAATCGTTGACTACAACACAACACCTACAGCTAAGAGATACTTCCAGAAGCTCAACGAAGAGTACAAGAAGGGTATCGTTGATAAGGACTTCGGAACACAGAAGTACGACGATTACATCCAGAAGCTTTCAAACGGTAATGTACTTGGTATGTGTGATCAGTACTGGGATTTCCAGCAGATCAATGATGCACTCCTTACAGCAGGTCTTGATCAGCAGGGCTGCAACTATGTTCCTCTTGGACTTACAATTGACGAGGGCATGGACAACCGTTGGCATACATACGGTGATACTCTTAACACAGCTTCAGGTATCGCTGTAACAACAAGCTGCGCAGACCCTGACCTTGCATTCTCATTCCTTGACAAGATGCTTGACCAGGATATCATGAACCTTCGTTTCTGGGGTGTTGAAGGTGTTGATTACCTCGTAGATGATAACGGTCTCTTCTACAGAACTCCTGAAATCAGAGCTCAGGTAGCAGATCCTAAGTACAAAGCAGATCATATGTGCACATACAGCTACCTTCCTCAGTACGGCGGAACAAGCGATGACGGAATCAACGCTAACCTTCCTGAAGAGCAGCCTTCAGAGTTCTATGACAAGCTGGCTGAGCCTCTTAAGAAGTGCTTCGATGCATACGGTGCCAAGAACTATCCTGACCTTATCGGTTCAGTTGTAGAAGATGTTAACGCAACACATCCTTGGTTCCCTATGTGGTCATACTCAAACAACCTTGATACATCAACACCCGGTGGTGTAGCTTGGACAAAGATGGGTGAGACTAAGCATGAGTGGCTTCCTAAGATCGTTATGGCTTCTGACTTCGATGCTGAGTGGGATAACTACATGAAGGCATACGAAGGATGCAATCCTCAGGACTTCCTTGGACAGATGCAGGAAGAGCTTGACAGAAGAGTTGAAGCAGCTAAGAACGCTGGCTGATAATGCTTAGATTTTAGTACTTGATTACAAAGGCAGCCATATGCCGATAAGTATATGGCTGCCTTTTTTTACAGAGATATTAAACGAAAGGTACCAAAAGGGATGAGTAAAACCGCCGCTAATAAAAAGAAAACGGTCATCACAAGAAAAGAACTTGCCAAGCAGAAAGTTCTTGTAGCATGGTCTGCAGTATTTGTAATCTACGGATTTATCTTCTGTTATCTGCCCCTGGCCGGCTGGTTGATGGCTTTTGAAAACTATAAGAATAAGACAGGCCTCTTCCACTCAAAGTGGGTTGGACTTGAAAAATTCAGATTCCTGTTTTCTGATGCTACTTTCTTAAAGGTTATCAGAAACACATTCTGTATGGGAACTTTAAATCTCATATTCACAACTCTCACAGCTATCGTATTTGCGATCCTCCTTAATGAGTTCAGACTGCTGAGAGCCAAGAAGGTAGTACAGACAATCTCCTACCTTCCACACTTCCTTTCCTGGATTATCGTTACAGGTATTTTAAATGATGCCCTTTCCTCAACAGGTATCATCAACGAACTTTTAGTTAAATTCGGATTGGTAAAAGACACTGTTCCGTTCTTTTCGATACCAGCCCTGTTCTGGCCTATCGTAACCTTCGCACATGTCTGGAAGGAAACAGGATGGAACGCAATCATCTATCTTTCTGCTATTACTTCCATTGATCCCTGCCTGTATGAAGCAGCTTCAATCGATGGCGCAGGAAGATGGGGCAAAATTAAGAATGTTACGTTGCCTGGAATCAGGCCTACGATTATAATCCTGCTTATTATGAACATGGGAAATCTGCTTAATGCAGGTTTCGAAGTACAGTATCTCTTAGGAAACGGACTTGTAAAGAGCGTATCAGATACAATCGATATCTACGTTCTGACCTGGGGTATCAGCCAGAATGACTATTCCCTCGGTACTGCAGCCGGTATCTTTAAGAGCGTAGTATCCATAGTGATCATAGTACTGGCAAATCAGATCGCTAAGAAGACCGGCGAAGAAAGGTTATTCTAAGGGAGGTGCTGTATGGAAAAGAATGAGATTAAGTCAGGTGGACTTCATAAATTAAACGTATGGGATATTGTTTTTTACATTTTCCTTTATCTATTCATGCTGATCTTCTGTGTAGTGACCATTTATCCGGTTCTTAACACTCTTGCCATTTCATTTAACGATGGTGTCGACGCCATGAGAGGCGGCGTTCATTTATGGCCAAGAATTTTCACTACCCAGAACTATTCCGCAGTACTTGCACTTCGTAATATCGGCCGTGGTGCTGTTATCTCCGTTTTAAGAACAGTTATCGGAACAGTTTTTGCAGTAGTTGCAAACGCACTGCTGGCTTTCATTGTAAGCCAGAAGAATTTCGTGTTCAGATCACAGCTTTCACTCTTCTGGGTTATCACAATGTATGTTAACGGCGGAATGATTCCTGTAATGCTCTTATACAGAAACCTTCATCTTACAAATTCCTTCTGGGTATATGTAATTCCCGGAATGATAAGCGGTTTCAACATGCTTGTTATGAGAACATACATGGAAGGACTTCCGGATTCACTCCAGGAAGCTGCTCAGATTGATGGTGCAGGATACATGAAGATATTTGTATCAGTCGTATCACCTCTGTGTAAGCCAATCTACGCAACAATCGCACTTTTCGTAGCTGTAGGTCAGTGGAACTCCTGGTTCGATACAATGCTCTACAACCGTATGGCTGATCAGTATACAACACTTCAGTACGAGCTGATGAAGATGCTCTCAGCTGTTACTTCCCTTAAGGGGAATGCAGGTGCTGCTACCACAGGTACACAGGTTAACATCACTCCTGTATCTGTAAGAGCTGCAGCAACCATCATTACAATGGCTCCTATAGTTATGCTCTACCCCTTCCTACAGAGATACTTTGTAGCGGGCCTGACTATCGGTGGAGTAAAAGAATAATACAATATAACCCTGCACAATTATCAAGAAAACGCCCCCGGCACTGCCGAGGGCGTTTTCATATTTAGAAATCTCTTTAGTTATTACAATTATAATTCGCGATCCTGATGACCGGCGGAGCCAAGTCTTACAAGTGCTCTGTACAGCTTGGCTTCAGCTCTTATCCTGCCTTCTTTATCAAGCATCTGATCCTTAAGGCGTTCCTCAGCCTTGGCTTTAGCAGCCTTAGCACGCTCGATGTCAATTTCTTCACTCCACTCCCAGGTGGTAGGAAAGACTTTGACTTCGCCCTTTAAGACTGAAAGCATTCCACCGATACAGGCTGCTTTTCTCTCTGTGCCGTCTGCCATGGTCACTCTAGCTGTGCCCATTCCAATAGCGGTACAGTAGTCAGTGTGGCGAGCTAGAATCTCAACATCACCGTCTATTGTACGCAGAAGCAGCTTCTGAACTTCTCCATCGAAATCCAGGCCATCCATGGAGACAACCTCTAAATGATAAGTAGACATAGTCGCTCCTTTTACTTCTTGGCTTTTTCAAATACTTCGTCAATTGTTCCGACAAGAAGGAATGCTGACTCCGGAAGATCATCACACTCACCGTCAAGGATCATCTTGAATCCACGGATTGTCTCCTTAAGAGGAACGTACTTTCCGGGAAGTCCTGTGAACTGCTCAGCAACTGAGAAGCTCTGTGACAGGAAGTTCTGTACCTTAC
>CAMORK010000023.1 GCA_946623755.1 uncultured Butyrivibrio sp.
GAACATTGGATAGAGGTGCAATGCTTGCTATCATGAATCCTGATGACAAAGCAGGACTTGAGGCAGCACTTAGATTAAAAGATCAGTATGGCGCAGAGGTTACAGTTCTTACAATGGGACTTCCCAAGGCTGACGCTGTACTCAGAGAAGCTCTTGCTATGGGCGCAGATAAAGCAATTCTTGTAACTGACAGAGTACTCGGCGGCGCTGATACATGGGCAACATCATCAACAATCGCAGGCGCACTCAGAAATCTTGAGTACGACCTCATCATCACGGGCCGTCAGGCTATCGATGGAGATACAGCTCAGGTTGGACCTCAGATTTCTGAGCATCTTGGAATCCCTGTAATCTCTTATGCAGAGGAGATCAAGGTTGATGAGAAGGAGAGAACTGTTGAAGTTAAGAGACAGTTTGAAGACAGATACCACATCGTTAAGGCTAAGATGCCTTGCCTTGTTACAGCTCTTTCTGAGCTCAATGAGCCAAGATACATGACACCGGGTGGAATATTCGATGCATTTGATCAGGAAGTTACTGTTTGGGGCAGAGCTGATCTTAAGGATGTAGACGATTCTAACCTTGGACTTAAGGGTTCACCTACACAGATTGCAAAGGCTTCAGATAAGGTTAAGAAGGGTCAGGGCGAGAAGGTTGCTCCTGATTCAGCAGACGAAGCAGTTGAATACATCGTAGGCAAGCTTAAGGAAAAACACGTTGTACTTTAAATTTTAATTGTAAAGGAGAAGAGTCATGTCTTTAGAAGAATATAAAGGTGTATTTATCTTTGCTCAGCAGGTAGATAACGAACTTTCCGGTATCGCTCTTGAGCTTCTGGGCAAAGCAAAGAGTCTTGCAGAAGACCTTGATGAGAAAAAAGTAACAGCAGTACTTCTTGGAAGCGGTGTTAAGGGACTTGTAGACAAGCTTGCAGAGTATGGTGCTGACAGAGTTATCGTAGTAGATGATCCTGAACTTAAGGATTACAGAACAGAGCCTTACACACACGCTCTTGCATCTGTTATCAAAGAGTTCAAGCCTGAGATCCTCCTTGTAGGTGCTACAGCTATCGGTCGTGACCTTGGCCCTAGAGTATCTTCAAGAGTACACACAGGACTTACAGCTGACTGTACACAGCTCGATATCGGAGATTTCCCTCTTGAGCCTGTAGCAGGCAAAGAGCAGAAGCACAAACAGCTTCTTATGACACGTCCTGCATTCGGTGGAAACACAATTGCTACTATTGCATGCCCTGACTTCAGACCTCAGATGGCTACTGTACGTCCCGGCGTTATGCAGAAGATCGATCCTATCAAGGGTGCTAAGGCAGAGGTTGTTGATTACAATCCCGGCTTTGAGAAGAACGACTGCTACACAGAGATCGTTAAGATCGTTAAAGAGACATCAGCAGTTGCTGATATCCAGGCAGCCAAGATCCTTGTATCAGGCGGACGTGGTGTTGGTTCTGCTGAGAACTTCAAGATTCTTGAAGATCTTGCAGAGGTTGTTAACGGAACAGTTTCCTGCTCTCGTGCAGTTGTAGATTCAGGCTGGAAGCCCAAGGATCTTCAGGTTGGACAGACAGGTAAGACAGTTCGTCCTCAGCTTTACTTCGCAATCGGTATCTCAGGAGCCATCCAGCACGTTGCAGGTATGGAAGAGTCAGATATCATCATTGCTATCAACAAAGATGAGAACGCACCTATCTTTGATGTTGCTGACTACGGTATCGTAGGCGACCTCAACAAGGTAGTTCCTGCTCTTACAAAGAGACTTAAGGAAGAGCTCGCAGCAAAGAACTGATTTTCCGACATGGAGTCATATTAAGAATTCAGAAGAGACATCGGAGTGATCCGGTGTCTCTTTTTTCTGTGCCGGTTGATGATTCTGTTCTGTTTTGATGATTCTATTCTGTTTACAAAAGCTTTTGATTCTGTTATCATCTTGTTTGTTCTTACGGGAATTAAACGGTCCCTGTCAAAAGAGATATCGGTTCTGATATCGTTATTTCACTGAAAAGAAATGTGTGAAGAGGTCTTTTAACGATTGCCAAAGTTCTGGTGGGGGAATATTTCGCACATTTTGGGATTGATGCCGTATATGTGCGATGAAAATGGATGAATTTCGCTTGTTTTGGACACTGCTTTAATATCACGTGAAAAAAGACATATATCCTGTCGCGTGGAATTAAGATGATGTCGTATATGTGCGGGAACATGTTTTAAAGCTCGCGTGTTTTTAGCATCATCAGAAAAACAAGCGAAAAAAGGAAGGAAAGTTATTGCTAAACAACGACACAATAAATGAATTAAAAAGAGAAGAAAGACAAATAGCCTATCTTGAGAGCAAGCTGAGAGAAAACCTTGAACATGCACCAGAGGGCAGTCTCAGGGTAAATGGTACAACAGGCAGAAAGACTCAGTTTTATCAGTATATTTCAGAGAATCGGGACATGAGCGCAGGTGGGATATATTTGGGAAAAGACAAATACGATGTGGCAAAAAAGCTTGCACAAAAGGGCTATGATGTGAAGATGCTGGAGTGGGCAAAGAGAGTGGAGTACAGGCTGAAAAATCTGATCGAAAGTTATGAACAAAACACGCCTGAAATAATATATAATAACTTGAGTGAGATCAAACGTGAGATGGTTGTTCCATATTATGTGCCTGATGATGTGTTTCTTGAGAATTGGCTTCATAAGTGGGTATGCGACAAGAACACTTTCCCGAAAAAGGATGAGATATACTCGGAACGCGGCGAACAGGTTCGATCAAAATCGGAGAAGATAATAGCTGACAAGCTTTATTTTGAGGGAATACCATATGTATATGAACCGGAAGTGATATTGGATGATGGCGAGAGGGTGTATCCTGATTTTGCTGCTCTTAACATCAGAACAAGGAAAGAGTATCTGTTTGAACACTTCGGGAGAATGGATGAGATCGGTTATTGCAGGAAGAATATTCGAAAGATAGAGGAATACGCTCTTAGCGGATACACACTTGGAGATGGACTTCTTGCTACATTTGAAACAAACGGAAATATATTTGATACCAGATATCTTGATGCATTGGTAAACAGGTATCTGAAATAAGGAGAGTACCTGTATTAAAAACAAAGACATGAAAGGAATTGTTTGATGAAGAGCATTTTGGATTATGAAACGGTATCACTGATAGATGAGGATGACGCTCTGGAGATAATTGACCAGACACTGCTTCCGGGCAAAATAGAGATCATAAGACTTCATACAGCAAAAGAGATATGGGATGCGATCTACCTGCTTCAGGTAAGAGGAGCCCCTGCCATTGGAGTAAGTGCCGGTATGGGACTTTATCTTTTGATGAAACATTCTAAGGCCGGAAGCTACGATGAGTTTATAAAAGAGCTCGATGAAAAGAGTGATTACCTGAATTCATCACGCCCTACAGCGGTCAATCTGTCATGGGCTCTAAAGCGCATGAAGGCGCATGTTGAAAAAGTCTATTCAGAAATGACCCCCGGGGACGGAGTCAGGGGTTCGTTTTCAGATACTGTTCGAGATGAGCTGATAAAAGAAATGCGCGATGAGTGTCAGCGCATCAAGCAGGAAGACATAGACGTCTGCAGGAGAATCGGTGAGTACGGTGTAACTCTTGTTAAGGACGGAGATGGAATCCTGACTCACTGCAATGCAGGTCAGCTCTGTGCCTGCAAGTACGGAACAGCTACAGCACCTATGTATCTGGCTCATGAAAAAGGCTACAACATCAGGGTTTACTGTGATGAGACAAGACCTCTCCTTCAGGGAGCAAGGCTGACTGCTTTTGAACTGCATTCTGCAGGAATTGATACGACTCTTTTGTGCGATAACATGTCAGCGTCACTGATGAAGAGTGGTGCGATCAACGTGATATTCACCGGTTGTGACAGAGTTGCTGCAAACGGAGATGCGGCCAACAAGATTGGAACGAGCATGGTTGCTCTGGCTGCTAAGAGATATGGAGTGCCTTTCTATATCTGTGCTCCCACTTCAACCATCGACATTAACACCAAGACAGGTGACGACATTAAGATAGAGCAGAGAAAGCCCGAGGAGGTTACCGAAATGTGGTACAAAGAGCGCATGGCTCCCGAGGGAATCGGTGTTTACAACCCTGCATTCGATGTAACAGACAACGATCTTATTGCAGGTATAGTAACTGAATATGGTATACTTCATGCACCATATGATAAAGCGATTGCCGAACTTTTTGAAAAAACAGGTAAATAATCAGATAAAAAGAACCCCCAGGGGGGCTTGTACGCATTAGTACAGACCAATATACTGAACTAGTGATTTGAATAATTATCAGTACCGAAGGGGGATAATCTTATGCATATGGCAGACGCCTTAGTGGCACCTGCAGTTGCCGGAACAATGTATGTTCTATCGGCATCAGCAGCAACAGTATCAGTAAAAAAGGTAAGAGAGGAAAGTGATCCCAAGAAGATCCCTGTGATGGGAGTTATGGGTGCATTTGTTTTTGCAACGCAGATGCTCAATTTCACGATTCCCGGAACAGGCTCATCGGGACATCTTTGCGGAGGTATGATGCTTTCAGCGCTCCTGGGACCTTACGCAGGTTTCCTTACCATGATAGGAGTATTACTGGTTCAATGTCTGTTGTTCGCTGACGGAGGACTGCTGGCCCTTGGCTGTAATATATGGAATATGGCCTTTTACGGGTGTTTTATAGGAGCTCTCCTGATATGGAAGCCGATTATGAAGAAAGGGGCAAGCAGAGCCAAGATCGCTCTCGCATCTATCCTTGGATGTGTTCTTACTTTGCAGCTTGGTGCATTTTCGGTGACTCTTGAGACACTTGCTTCCGGAGTTACAGAGCTGCCGTTCTCGGTATTCCTTGCAACGATGCAGCCTATACATCTTGCTATCGGATTTGTAGAAGGACTTATAACAGCAGCAGTACTTATATTTGTACATGAAGCAAGACCTGAGCTTTTATGGGGCGTGGGCGAGACCTCTGCGCAGAAGGAAGGAAAGCTCAGCTTTAGAAACACAATAATAGCTATAGCAGTTGCAGCAGCAGTTTGTGGCGGCGTAGTATCTCTCTTTGCATCTGCATTCCCTGACGGCCTTGAGTGGTCAATGGAGCAGGTGGCAGGAACTACAGAACTAGAAGCAGACGGCGGCGCTTATGACGCGGCGGCAGGTATTCAGGATGCGACATCTCTTTTACCTGATTATGCATTTAAGGACAGCGAGTCAGCAGCGGGAACAAGCTTTTCCGGTATTGTTGGTTCACTGGTTGTAGTCGGTGTCATGGTTGGCGCAAGCTACGCTTTCAGATTCTTTAAGAAAAAAGAGGAGCCCGATTCTGCCAATGCCTGATATGGCAGGAGTTTTATGCAGTCAATAGAAAAACAGCTACATGAAATGAATAAGCTTCAGAATCTGCAGCAGCGTTCCCATTGGATGAACAACATTCATCCTCTGGGGAAGCTGCTTGTTTGCGTTATCTATATTCTGACGGTAGCCTCTTTTAACAAATACGATCTTTCAGGAATGATAATGATGGCAGTGTTCCCGGCTTTTGGCTTTATAGCAGGGGAGCTGTCCTTCAAAGAAGGCATCTACAGAATGAGGCTGATCCTTCCACTGGTACTGTTTGTGGGAGTGTTTAACCCGTTTTTTGACAGACAGGTGGTGTCGGAGATAGCTCTTTTCCCGGGACTTAAGATCACGGGTGGAATGATCTCCATGCTGACGCTCATGCTAAAGGGGTTCTACAGCATACTCTCCGCATATATTCTCATTGCGACTACATCAATTGAACAGATCTGCTACGCACTGAGGCTTTTGCACATTCCGAAGATCATTGTGATCGTCATACTTTTGATCTACAGATATTTTGGACTCATGGGAAATGAGGCTGACAGGATAACCACAGCATATATGCTCAGGGCGCCCAAACAGAAAGGCATCAATTACAGAGCCTGGGGAACACTGGTCGGACAGTGGCTTTTAAGGAGCATGGACAGGGCCGGAAATGTTTATGAGAGCATGATGCTTCGAGGCTTTAAGGGAAATTTCAGTGTGCAAAAGAAATCTCCGAAGATATTTGATCATGCATATACGCTGATCTGGATCATCGCATTTATAGTTATCAGATTTATTGTTTGACAGGAAAGGGAAAAGAATGCATACCGGAATTCACGGAGAACTGCTGAAAATAAAAGATCTGAGCTTTGCCTATGAGGATGGAAATAAGGTTCTGGACGGTCTTAATCTCACGGCTTGTGACGGCGAGAGTATCGGAATCGTCGGTGCCAACGGAATAGGTAAATCAACTCTCATGAAGCTGCTCGTGGGGCTTTATCTAAACTACGACGGAGTGCTTGAAGTGGCAGGACATCCTGTGAACAAAAAGAACCTCAGCCACATCAGGGAACATGTTGGATATGTGTTCCAGGATTCAGACAGTCAGCTTTTTCTGTCCACTGTAGGAGAGGATGTGGCTTTTGGACCGCAGAACTACGGCCTTTCGGACGAAGAGGTGAAAAGACGTGTCGACGAGGCGCTTGAGAAGGTCCATATAACTCATCTTCGTGATAAGCATAATTACAAGTTATCAGGTGGTGAGAAAAAGCTTGCGGCCATAGCAACGATACTGTCGATGGAGCCGGACATCATAATCATGGATGAGCCGTCGATAACTCTTGACCCAAGGAACAGGCGCAATCTTATCGGCATATTGAATGAGATACAGGCACTTAAGATCATCACATCGCATGATCTTGATTTCATAATGGATACCTGTTCGAGAGCTCTTTTGCTGGACGAAGGACGCATTATAGCGGACGGTGACGTTAAGGATATTCTTACAGATAAAGAACTTTTGGAAGGGCATGGCTTGGAATTGCCACTTAGTATGACTCGAATGCATTAACGAAAGGCGGAAGTAGCATGGCTTCCGCTTCTTTTATGTGAAAATTGTCTTAAATGCGTTGAGGAGTATACTTCCAGGTGTTAAAATATATTTGTATGGGTGGCGCTAAGACACCAACTAAAACAGATTTGCATATAATCACGGAGGAAAATTAAATGGCTAGAAAAGTAGTTTTGGCAGGAGCTTGCAGAACAGCGATCGGAACTATGGGAGGAGCACTTTCAACTACACCGGCTCCGGCACTTGGAACAATTGTTATTAAGGAAGCACTGAAAAGAGCCGGCGTAAAGCCGGAACAGGTTGATGAAGTATATATGGGCTGCGTTATCCAGGCAGGCCTTGGACAGAATCCGGCAAGACAGGCAGCTGTAAATGCGGGTATTCCCGTTGAGGTTCCTGCAACAACAATAAATGTACTTTGCGGATCAGGCCTTCACTGTGTAAACCTTGCAGCCAAGCTGATCGGTATGGGCGATGCTGACATAATCGTAGCCGGCGGTATGGAGAACATGTCAATGGCACCTTACCTTATGCAGCAGGGACGTTACGGATACCGTATGGGCTCAGGAGAACTTCAGGATGCCATGATCAAGGATGCCCTGACAGACGCTTTTGGCGGATATCATATGGGAATCACAGCTGAGAACATTGCTGAGCAGTGGCATCTGACAAGGCAGCAGCTCGATGAATTTGCTGCATGGTCACAGAACAAGGCTGAAAAAGCTATTGCAGAGGGCAAGTTCAAGGAAGAGATAGTTCCTGTAGAGGTTAAGAAAAAGAAAGAGACTATCATTTTTGATACAGACGAAGGCCCACGTGCCGGCGTTACAGTAGAGAGTATTTCACATCTTAAGCCGGCATTCAAGAAGGATGGCGGTGTTGTTACAGCTGCAAACTCATCGGGAATCAATGACGCTGCATCAGCGATCATCGTTATGAGTGAGGAGAAGGCAAAAGAGCTTGGAGTTAAGCCTCTTGGCACATGGATTGCCGGAGAACTTGCGGGTGTTGAGCCAAGCATCATGGGTATCGGCCCTGTAGCAGCAACACAGAAGGTAATGAAGAAAGCCGGATATTCAATCGGCGATTTCGATCTTATAGAAGCAAATGAAGCTTTTGCGGCACAGTCGGTAGCTGTACAGCATGATCTTGGATTCTCAAACGATGTACTTAATGTAAACGGCGGCGCGATCGCACTCGGACATCCTGTTGGATGCTCAGGAAACAGAATCCTGGTTACTCTTCTTTACGAGATGCAAAGACGTGATGTACACAAGGGACTTGCTACGTTGTGTGTTGGCGGCGGAATGGGCTGTGCAGCAATCGTAGAAAGGTGAGATAGCGAGAGCAGAACTTCATTGTATGACGGAGGGCCGTATGGCAGATCGTTCAATCCTTGTTGTTGATGATAACGAGATCAACAGAGGCATTCTTGGTGAGATTTTCAAAGACAAATACAATATCCTTGAAGCCGGAGACGGCGTCGAGGCGCTTAAAATCCTGGAACAGAATGAAGGCAAACTTGCTGCTGTTCTGCTTGATATCGTCATGCCTGAAATGGACGGATACCAGGTGCTTGAGGAGATGGGACGGAGAGATAACTTAAACGAAGATATTCCTGTCCTGATGATCACTGCAGATACTTCAACAGAGGCGGAGCGTGCCAGCTACCAGAAAGGCGCTGCGGATGTTATCCACAAGCCCTTTGATCCTGTTATCGTAGACAGGCGTGTTTCCCGAAATATAGAACTGTATGATCACAAGAATCATCTTGAGAATCAGATCGATGATCAGACAAGAGTCCTGAAAAAACAGTTTGTCTATTTGAAAAAGCAGGAGGAAAAGCTTCGGAACAGCAATGAAAAGGTAATCGATACTATTGCGACCATTGTGGAATTCAGAAGCATGGAATCCAGCTATCACTTAAAGAGGATAAAGGGATTTGTAAGAATTCTGGCACTCACAGCTATGAACAATTATCCTGAAATGGGACTGACTCCGCATCTTGTCGATGTTATAACACAGGCATCAGCTATGCATGATATCGGTAAGATATCTGTTCCGGATTCAATTCTGTTAAAACCGGGCAAGCTGACCAACGAAGAATTTGAAGTTATGAAGTCTCATACCACCCGAGGAAGTGAGATTATTGAGATGTTAAAAGATGTCCAGGACAAAGAGTACTACGACATGTGCCTGGATATCTGCAGGCATCACCATGAGAGATATGACGGAAGAGGATATCCTGACGGACTTAAGGGAGAGGAAAACTCTATCGGTGCTCAGCTTACAGCTCTGGCGGATGTATATGATGCACTTGTAAGTGATCGTGTTTACAAGGCAGCTTTTCCTATGGACAGAGCCTATGAGATGATCAAGGACGGAGAATGCGGAGCTTTCTCGGAATTGCTTCTGGCATGCTTTGAATTTGCAAGATCTGATATGGAAAAACTGGTCAACGAGACCAAGGCTGCTGAGGCGGCAGAGAAGAATGCATAAAAACCTTGACAAAGCCATTCGGCATGAATATAATATTATTTGTTGCCGATATGGCTCATGTGCGTGTAGCTCAGCTGGATAGAGCGTCTGGCTACGGACCAGAAGGTCGTGGGTTCGAATCCTGTCACGCACACTGAATATGAGAAGCGATTACATCTTTTGATGTGATCGCTTTTTTTCTTTTTATTTTTTTATTATATTTGATTCCCAAAACCGCCATGGAAACTGAAAAGTATAAAAATAATCTAAATTTTTGACTACTGTTTTGTTGTGTTGTGAAAACGCTAACATAAAAATATGCACAAAACGCATCTTGAAATTTTGTTTATTAATTAGTCAAAATGTTGAAATAATCTTTCGATTTCCCCTTGTTTTCGTCAAAGTGCATGTGTTAAGATAAAACCACGTTAAAATAATAATGTAAGCGTTTACATTATTAAAAAAGTATAAACTACGCACTACGGGGAATAAGTTGGGAGGAACGGTATGATGCGAAAAGGTAAAAAAGGGAGAGTTGGAGCGAAAGTTTTTGCTGCATTACTTGCTGCTGCGCTGACTTTTTCCAACGTCTCAATGGCTCTGCCCGGTGGCATGGCCATGGCGACAGAGCAACCTGCTGATCAGACACTGACATCTGACGCGGCTACAGAAGGTGCTGTGGCTGAAGCAGGGGCACAGGACACAGAGGACGATGAGAATGATGGCAATGAGGCCGGAGCAGGACAGGTTAAAGATGAGGAGGCCGGGCTTAGGCAGACAGAGGCTGTTGAGACAGAGGGTGCTGAGACAGTGGCTCAGGAGACTGGAACTGCTGTTACTGCAGAGGCGGCAGCGGAGTCTGATATATCCGCCGCTTCAGTTGTGACAGCAGCTGCTACTGCTGAGACGACAGATGCTGCAGTTGAGGCTGAGGATAATAATGAAGACCTTGTAGAGACTGTATTTGAACTTCAGGGAATCAGCGATGAGGATCTGGACAACTTTAAGAAGGATGCAATTTTAAGCTGCATTCCCGAAGATGGTTCTGAGACAAGAACTGCTTCTTTGGATGACAACGGTAATTATTCCGTTACAGTAAAAAAGTATGTCAGCTATAACCTGGAACTTGCGGGCGTTGAAAACTACAGGCTTTTGACTCTTTCTTTTACAAAATTTAATCCTGTTGAAGGAGAGGAACCTGTTGTTCTTTCTTTTGAAGCTCTTCCTACTGAGGAAGCCAATGATGGTTCCGAGAACAATGGCAGGATGATAGATGACAGCAAGCCTGATGTATGGGATTTCGGTGCAGAAAATCTGGGCGATGAATATAACAACAGACTTGATGCAGATGTTATTAACGGATTTTATAGTGTTGCAGCCGGATCTACAGGAGCGAACATTGCTTCATTCTCTGTTGACGACGGCGACTTTGAGTTTAATGACGGTGGATATCCCACAACTCACAGACTCAGGTCAACCAATAAGAATATCACAAGGTACGATGAAAAGAGCCTTAAGGACTCTGACGGTAATGTGTACAGCGGATACATCTATTCCAACAAAGGCTCTACAGACAGCGTATATGTGGCTCTTGAGTGCAAGACTGACGATGTGATCACTGTTTATGCAGCAAGTAACGGAACTGATTCTGATATACATTTCCGTAATATGAGTAATGAATCTGATGATTCTGTTATGACTCATACTCTGGGAAGTGGCACAGTTTCAAAGATGGTATTCTATCCGACTGATGACGCCAGGTACAAGCTCTTTTCATCAAGCGAGAAACTTGTGGTGGCAAGAGTGATCCGTGAGCATGCTGAGTATGGCACACTCACAGGTACAGTAAACGGATATGAAGGAAAAGATCCTTTAACAGTAGTGTTCACAAATAAGCTTAACGGCAATGTTATTGAGGCAGAAGTGGCCGATGGAGCATTTTACGCAACTCTGGCTGAGGGTTTTGAATATGAGCTGTCACTGAAGGGGGCAGATGATTATGCAATAGCTTCTCCAAAGACTGTAACCATAAATGGCGATGAGAGCATTGATCTTAACCTTGTGGGCGTGGATCTGGTGAGTGTATCGGGTAAGCTTTCGGGAATTGCTGAAGGAGACGTTCAGAAATTTGCTTCTGCAGCTGAGTTTACCTTTAAACCACAGGACGAGGCTTCTGTATATGTTCCAAAGATCAGCCTTCAAGCCGGCGACTCTGAGATTTCATATGAACTGAAGCTTCAGAGTGGGATTACTTATGATGTCTCTGTTGCTGATAAAAAAGGTGACGATAAAGATAAATATGCGGCTGTAGAAGATTACAATCTTCTTACTCAAAAGCTTACTGTTTCAGAGAGCTCAGAAGATTTAGAAATTGAGTTTGAGGCAAAGCCTGTTTATAAGGTGACAATAGCCCCTGTTGGAGCTTCGCTCTCCGACCTTTCTGAGGCTAATTTCAAATTCACAAGACTTGATGCTGAAAATGACTACAAAGAAGATGGCTATGTATATGAATTTACAGGCACTGATAACATTGCGCTTAGAGATGGACAGTATGCAGTTGAAGTAACAGGCGCCGGAGCATTTGTACAGAAGCTCACAAGCAATCTTACTGTTGAAGGAGCTGATGTGACAAAAGAGATTTCTTTTGCCTCCGATATCACTGAGTGGGATTTCAGCGATGCGGCGTTCGCAGCTAAGTTCGCCGGCGTAACAGAAGGTACATACAATGGCCTTTCATGGACGAACGGAAGATCTCACAATGGTGTTTATCTTTACTCGGGAGCAGGTAAGATCTCCGTTCCTGTAAAGGGCGATTGCCAGATCCAGGTGACTGCTAATTATCAGTATTCATACTATTTTGATAATGAGAATGAGGTATCTGTTAATGTCAAGACCGGATCAACAAGCCAGAACGATGTATTTACTTATGACTATAAGGGCGGAGAAGGCTCTTTTGACATAACAGTTCTTGGTTCTTCATATATAACAAAGATTGCTACGGTATATCAGACAGAGTACAAGTCTGAACTTACAGTCGGAGCGTCACAGAACGCTGACTTTGCGACAATAGGTGAAGCTCTTGAAGCTGTAAGACGCATGGACAGAGGCAGTGACAGAGTTACTATCAGCATCGAGCCGGGTAACTACGAAGAAATGCTGGTTATTGATGTTCCTAACGTAACTCTTCAGAACGCAGTGAGCGGAGCAAACATCACACCTGTAAACAAGGGTGTTGATATCGCTTCCGATTCGGTTCGTATTACATGGTACTACGGTCATGGCTATACATATTACAGCATGGGCAGTGACTGCAAGTATGATGAAGAACTCCTGGAAGTTAACAAGGCAAACAGATATGCTTCATTTGTAAATCCGGGATCAGGCACAACAGCAGGCAGTTACTGGAATGCTTCGGTTGTTATAAGTGCTGCGGGATTTGAAGCAAAGGATATTATTTTCGAGAACTCTTTTAATCAGTATATGTCTGAGAAGGCAGCTGAAGACGTGATTGTTCCTCAGAACGGTGCAAAAGAGGGAGATGTAGCCCGTGCGGGAATGAGCGCAGGCGATACAACTGTTCAGCATAAGAAGTATGTTGAAAGAGCTGCAGCGGTTGCTATGACCAAATCTGCGCAGGAAGCTTACTTTGACCACTGTGCGTTCATTGGACGTCAGGATACACTTTACGGTGCTGAAGGCTCCACTGAGGCTTATTACAACTGCGACATCTATGGCGGCACAGACTTTATCTTTGGAGGAATGACAGCGGTATTTGCAAAGTGCAACCTTGTCATGAACACAAGTGAAGATAGCAACGATGTTTCATATATCACAGCTGCGCAGCAGTCATCAGATAGTACAAGAGGATATCTGATGTACAACTGCAAGGTTACATCAACTGTTCCGGGCGAAAACACAGCATCGCAGTATGCTTCAAAACCCGGATATTTTGGAAGACCATGGAAGGCTGACACATCAGAGGTTGTTTACTACAACACAGTTATTGATGCGACATGCAGCGAGTATCGGGATATATCGGCATCACTTATAAGCCCTGAAGGTTGGAATAACACCCTTAGCGGAACAACTAAGAGAAACGTTGAATACGGTACTTATGAGATGGCGGACGGAGTTGATAATTCCGCAGCCAGAGCAGACTGGGCACCTGTAAGTGACGTATCTCAGACAACGGATGGCAAGGAGATTTCCGTATCTACATTCCTCGGAAACTGGGATCCGTTTGACGGCAAGGATATGAATGTTGTTCTTCCCGACGGTAAGGTTGTTGTAGAGCCTGAGGAAGAGAATGAGACTGAGACAACTCTTTTCACATTTGAGTCTAAGGACCTTACTGCATTTTCAGCAGGAGCAAAGGCTGACGGCGTCACAGAAAAGGCCGGAACAGAGGATTATTTCACCCTTATCTACAGTGCTAAGTCTAAGGTTGATAGCAGTAAAAAGACCTTCGAGGATGAGTATTACTCTGAGCAGAGGTTGAACTTCGGCGGAAAGCCTTTTATTGAAGGCGGTGAAGTTAAGACCAATGCAGTGAAGTTTAAGACTTCAAATGCTGCTACCGTTAAGGTTTGGTGGGTGGCTAACAAAGACACCTATCAGATGGCTCTTTTGAATTCTACCGGTGATAAGATTTCTGCAACAAGTGAGGCTACAACAGCCAATACACCTTATATATCCAAATTTAAGGTGGATGAAGCGGGAACATATTATCTCGGCGGAGACGATGTAAATAACTATATCTTCAAGATTGAAGTTGAGGAAGAAAAGGCTGCAGAGCCTGTAGAATATGAACTTGAAGCTTCTTTGCTTGATACATTTTCAGCGGGTGCAAAGGCGGACGGTGAGAGCGAAAAGGCTGGAACAGAAAATTACTTTACAGTTTTATACAGCGCCAAGTCCAAAATCGATACCAGCACCAAGACATGGGAAGATGGTTATACTTCAGGCGTAAGGATCAACTTTGGTGGGGCTGCATCTACAGAGAAGAATTCAATTAAGTTTACTACTTCCAATGACAATGCTGAGCTCAAGATCTGGTGGGCTTCAAATGCCAGAGAAATGGTTGTTCTTAACGCGCAGGGGAATACGGCATATAAGACAGAATCCGGTGCGGTTAAGAATGAACCGTATATTTCAACTATAACACTTGCAAAAGCAGGAACTTATTACCTCGGAGGAGATGGCGGAACAAACTACATCTTCAAAGTACAGGTTACGGATGGAACTCCTGCAGAAGTTGTAAGAACTGACTGGAGCAGTGTTGAAGCTCCTGTAATTGAGAATGTAGCGCTTAATTCAGCAAATGCAGGCAAGATTGATGTTACCGTTAAGGCTGTTGTCGGCGTAAATGGCGGAGACAGACTGGCTGTAACAATGTATGATGCTGATAATAAAGAGGTAAAGACGCTTAAGTCTTCTGCAGAAAAGGACAGCTTTGATATTGCGTTTGAACCTTCTTTAAGTGGTGATTATCATTTTGTAGCGACTCTTTCAAGAGATGATGAGGAGACTGTAAAGACGAGTGATGAGTCTGATGCCTTTGCTTTTGTATATCCTCTGACAGCACCTGCATTTAAGAGCGTTGTAAACAAGGGAAGCGGCACAGTTCAGGTTAAGTTCTATTCTGTAGCAGAGGCAACAGGATACACGATCATTGCAACAAATAAGTCGAACGAAACCGGTAAGTCATCAAGAGATACATATAAGCCAGGCGAAGTTGTTGACAATGTAAAGACAGAGTATTCATATACTTTTGTCGGACTTGATGTTGGTGATACTTATGAGATCTCGCTTGTGGCTACCAGAGACAGAATTGAGGACGGAAAGACCGTTACTGACACATCTGAAGTTTCAGCTCAGGAAGTTGTGGTAACAAGTGATTCAGAGCGTGAGTGGGTATTCTCTGCATTTGGATTAGGTGTTACTGACTCCACTGCCAATAACGGCTATGAGGAGAAAGATGATGGATCAATAACGGTATGGTGCCTGAAAAACAAGGGAAAGATTGTTCCCGGAAGTACTGACGGACTTTCTTTCTACTACACGGCAGTTCCGTCTGATATGAACTTTACTCTCACAGCAACAGCAACCATTGATACCTGGGCGTTTACAAACGGTCAGGAAGGCTTCGGACTTATGGCTGCTGACAGAGTAGGTGTAAACGGTGACAGCAGTACGTTCTGGAACAACTCATACATGGCATCTGGAACAAAAGTAGAGTATTTCTATGATGCAGATAAGGGCGAAGCTACTCAGGATGAGACCGGTACTAAGATAACAATGAAGCTTGGTCTCGGCGCTCAGGAAAAGGTCGGCGTTACAAATGACAACCTGGCGCTCTTTGAAGCTAATGATACCGATACTGTTACAGGTGCATTTTCATCCAAGATGTATCCTCTTGAGACATCATGTGCTGCATTCGGAACAGGTACATACAATCTCTTTGGAAACGAGAAATCCGGAACAACTACCGGAACTGTAGATAATCCTGTTACCAGGGTAAGACTTCGTATTCAGAAGAACAACACCGGATACTTTGTAAGCTATCTTGATGATGACGGAAACGTGCTTACAACCAAGAAGTTCTATGATACAGAAGCTCTTTCACAGATCGATGCGGATAATGTATATGTGGGATTCTATGCATCAAGGACCTTTAAGGCAAACTTCAGTGATATTGAGCTTACACTTACAAATCCTGAGGATGATGCTCCTGCAGAGGAAAGACCTGTAGAGTATGTTGCACCCAATTACAAAGTGGTTTCTGCGACATATTCAAATACAGCCAAATATGAACTCAGTTATGTGGGCAACGCTGATGGCGTCCTGACGATCACAGACGATTCGGGAAAAGAGCTTGTATCAGCGCAGACTGTTGAAGCTGATAAGCAGGTGAGTGTAACTACCAGACTCAAAAAGGGCGACAATAAGTTTACAATTAAGTTTATTCCTGACGAGTTCTTTAACCCGGAAGGTAATCCTTACAAGAAACTCTCTTCATATGAGATGGCAGAATTTGAGCATGTTGTAAATTACGAAACCATCAATGATGATGAGAAGATTTATGTAACACAAAACGGAAGTGCTGATGCTGAGGGAACACAGGCTGACCCGGTAGATATCTATACAGCTGTTAAGTACGTACAGCCCGGTCAGACAATCGTCCTTGCAAGCGGAACATACAATCTTTCAAGTACGGTTAAGGTTGACAGAGGAATTGACGGAACACCTGATAAGCCGATCAGAATGGTGGCTGAAGGCGGAAGAGCAATATTTGATTTCGGCCAAAAGTGCGCAGGATTCATTTTTGCAGGAAACTACTGGAATGTAAACGGAATTGACTGCACAAGGTCAGCTAATTCCCAGAAGGGTATCCAGGTATCCGGAAGTCACATAACCCTTGAAGATATCCGCACATACGAGAACGGAAACACAGGTATCCAGGTCAGCAGATATCTCTCAACAGATGACAGAGACCTCTGGCCTTCATATGACCTGATCCTCAACTGTACATCTTACAGCAATGCAGATGCGGGCTATGAGGATGCGGATGGATTTGCAGCCAAGCTCACCTGCGGTGAGGGAATCGTATTTGATGGTTGTATCGCATACAACAACGCTGATGACGGTTGGGATCTCTTTGCCAAGGTTGAGACAGGCTCTATCGGTCAGGTTACAATTCAGGACTGTGTAGCATTTGACAACGGTTACGGCGTTGACGGAACAAACGAAGGAAACGGTAACGGATTCAAGATGGGTGGTTCCAGCATAGCAGGCAACCACAAGCTCATCAATTCGGTTGCATGGGACAACAAGGCTAAGGGAATTGACTCTAATTCCGGCCCTGATATTCAGGTTTACAACTCAATGTCCTTCAACAACGGATCAAACAACGTAGCTCTTTATACAAACGATACAGCTAATACAAATTACTATGTAGACGGTGTTATTTCTTTCAGAACAGATAACACCGGAACAAATGAGAATATCAAGCCTAAGGGAACACAGGATGAGAACAATATCTACGGAAGTCTCAATTTCTTCTGGAATGACAATAAGTCTTCCAACAAGGACGGACTTACGGTAACAGAGGACTGGTTCGTATCACTTAGTGCACCTAAGGCAGATGCTCAGAATCCTATTGCAGTTGCTGAAAGCCTCAGGGCTGCAGACGGTTCGATCGATCTCGGAGATTTCATGAAGCTGTCCGAGACGGGGCTCAAGGCGCTTGCGGATGCAGGACTTGATGCAAAAGACATCGTGGCTGACCTTGAAGGAGATTATGCTTCCATTAAGGATGAGAGAGATATTAACGGCTCATCTGAAGCTGCTGATAAGGATAAAGAGAATCCGGAAGCCGGAGGAACAGAAAGCGGTGAGGCCGGAGAAGGCAGCAGCTCTGAGCCGGGAAGTGGAAGCAGTTCGGATTCAGGCAGTGGAAGCAGTTCAGAGTCAGGCAGCGGAAGCAGCTCAGAGTCAGGCAGCGGAAGCAGCTCAGAGTCGGGAAGCGGAAGCAGTTCGGATTCAGGCAGTGGAAGCAGCTCAGAGTCTGGAAGCGGAAGCAGTTCGGAGTCGGAAAGTGGAAGTAGCTCAGAGTCAGGCAGCGGAAACAGCTCGGATTCAGGAGACAACACCGGTTCGGGATCAAGTTCAGAAAGCGGATCAGGAAGTGACTCGGGAAGTGCAAACACCGGCAGCTCAAGCGACTCGGGAAGCGCAAGTAACTCTGACAGCAGTACAAGCGATTCGGAAAGCGCAAATACCGGAAGCACAAGTGATTCAGAAAGCACAGGTAACTCGGACAGCAGTGCAAGTGGTTCCGGAAGTGAATCAAGCAGCTCAGGAAGCGGTTCAGCAGGTTCAAGCAGCACAGGAAGCACGGGCAGCAGCTCAGGAAGTACAGGAAGTACATCAAGCGGCGCAAGCAGCAGCTCAGGAAGTACATCAAGTGGTGCAGGCAGCAGCTCAGCTTCAAGTGCAACATCCGGATCAACAACAGGTGCAGAAACAGGAACTACTACCGGAGGAAATACATCCGTAACAGGCAATACCGGTAATAATGATGACACTTCAGTTGCAGGAGCTACAAGGGAGGAGAGTCAGACAACAGAGACTCAGCCTGCAGACAGCCAGAGTACTGAGGGACAGGCTACAGATACTCCTTCAGCTGATAATGGCAATCAGCAGTCAATCCCTGAGCAGCAGCAGCCCACATCTGACAAGCCTGAAAATCCCGGAAGACCTGTATCACCTGTACTTCCTATAGCAGGAGCAACAGTGGTTGTGATTGCAGCGGCTGGCATTGCAATAAAGACAGGATTTTTGGCTAAGATACTCGCAATCCTTCACATCGTGAAGTAATGCGGATTTGCATTTACTGCACACCTTTCATTATACATTTGGGACAGCCTCGGACTTACTCATCCGGGGCTGTTTCATTTCCGAAAATGGTCCCCTGACTCCGTCCCCGGGACCATTTCTTCGGATTGCTGATAAGTTTTCTTATATGCTATAATCATCTGGTATGATGAAATTTGAATTGATAGCCCCATGCCATTTTGGTCTGGAGGCAGTACTAAAAAAAGAAATAATAGACCTGGGATATGATATCACAGAAGTGGCTGACGGCCGTGTGACCTTTGCAGGGGACCCGGACGCTGTTTGTCGTGCCAATATTGGCCTCAGGACAGCGGAGAGGATACTTATCAAGGTGGGAAGCTTTCATGCTGAGAGCTTTGAAGAGCTGTTTCAGGGGACCAAGGCGCTTCCGTGGGAAGACTTTATCCCCAGGGATGGAAGATTCTGGGTCAAGAAAGCAAGCAGCGTTAAGAGTAAGCTCTTTTCCCCGTCAGACATACAGTCCATCATGAAGAAAGCCATGGTGGAGAGGATGAAGATGAGCTATCATACCGACTGGTTTGAAGAAAAGGGTGATGACTTCCCTGTTAGGGTGTTCCTCATGAAGGATGAGGTCACTGTTGCTCTTGATACCACAGGTGATTCCCTGCACAAGAGAGGCTACAGAAAGCTTGAATCCAAGGCGCCCATAGCGGAGAATCTGGCTGCTGCTCTTATTATGCTTACGCCGTGGCACGGGGACAGAATTCTGGTGGATCCTTTCTGCGGAAGCGGAACCATTCCGATCGAAGCTGCCATGATGGCGGCTCATATTGCGCCGGGCATGAACAGGAATTTTACGGCTGAGAGCTGGACTCATATCATAGACAGGCAGAACTGGGCGGATGTCAGGGATGAAGCAAGAGATGAGATCCTGACAGATGTTGAGACTGACATTCAGGGCTACGACATTGATCCTGAGATGATAGAGATTGCCAGAATAAATGCGAAAAAGGCCGGAGTTGAGAATATGATCCACTTCCAGGCAAGAGATATAGCGGATCTGAGCCACAGGAAGAAATACGGCTTTATTATCACGAATCCGCCGTATGGGGAGAGAATTGGCGACAACAACCTTCTTCCGCAGCTCTATAAGACTATAGGTGAGAGATACAGAGCTCTTGATTCCTGGTCAATGTACCTTATCACCGGTTTTGAAACCGCTGAGAAATACATCGGCAAAAAGGCTGACAAGAACAGGAAGATCTACAACGGAATGCTGAAGACATATTTCTATCAGTATATGGGCCCAAAACCACCCAGGAGAAATGATAAGGCATGACTAACAAAGAAATGAAGAAAGTGGCCATAAAGGCATCGATTTTCGCTGCTGTTTCCATTTCTCTGATGCTCTACAGGGCAACTACCAAGCATATCATGATCACGGATGCTGCCGGAGTTCAGATAGACAGGGGCGGTTCTGAAAATGCTTATACATTGCTGGTGGATAAAAATGTTCCCAAGGACAAAAGCGGTGTGCTCATAATTCCTCTTCCGAAGAGTGTAAGCTCCGATAATATTTTGCTTGAGGACAGATATATTGACCATCAGCTCAGGATTTATATTGACAGCAGAGAAGAGGGCTTTTATAAGGACAATGCCATAGTTACAGATCTTGATATTGTCGACAATGCTGTTTGTGTAAATCAGAATGATACGGGAAGTGTCTGTCTGGATTTTGATCTTGACGGCCTTTATGTCAACGAGAGTTCTTTGACGGAAAGCAGCACCATTGAGGTTAAGTTTTTTAAACCATCCGACAAATATGATCATATAGTTGTAGTGGATGCTGCCGGCGGGGGAAGGAATAACGGCGCTGCAAACGGGCTTCTTCTGGAAAAAGACATTGCGCTTGAGACAGCTCTTTTGCTGAAAAACAAGGTGTCCCGGGAACAGAATGATGAGGTTAAATTCTACTTCACAAGGCAGAATGATGAGGATGTGGATCCTGAAAAGAGAAATGCACTTATCCGGGACAGTGAAGCGGATTTGTTCGTGGAATTGTCGGCGAGTTCTTCGGAGAATGCAGCGGATAACGGAATTATATGTTACTACAATGACAGATTTTTCTTAAGAAGGCTCAGTAATGCTGCGTTTGCGGATATCATGGAGAGGAACTGTGCATCAAAAGCCGGTGCGGCAGCGCTTGGGGTTGTGCCATCGTCCGGGGATGATCTTCTTGAAAATGCCGGTATACCTGCGGTCAGAGTCAGCGTGGGATTTGTGACAGGTGAAAAAGACAGTATAAACCTTGCGGAAAAGTCATATCTGAACAAGGTATCTGATGGCGTTTATGACGCCGTTTTAGAAGCTTTTGAGGTGATGGAATGAGAATTGTATTTGCAACAGGTAATAAGGACAAAATGAGGGAAATTCGCCAGATTCTTGCGGATCTGGATGCGGAGGTCCTCTCAATGAAGGAAGCCGGAGTTTTTGAGGATGTAGTGGAGGATGGTCAGACCTTTGCTGAGAACGCCAGGATCAAGGCTGATGCGATATATAAGCTTCTTCAGGAAAAAGAGCCCGATAAGGCGGCTCAGACAGTTGTTTTGGCCGATGATTCGGGACTGGAGATTGATTATCTGAACGGAGAGCCCGGTATTTATTCGGCAAGATATCTTGGAAAAGATACACCATACAGCGAGAAAAACAGCATCATCCTTGAGAGGATGGAAGGCGTTAAGGATGAAGACAGAAGCGCCAGATTCGTATGTGCCATAGCTGCAACACTTCCGGAGGGCAAGAAACTGGATGCCCTTGGCAAGATGGAGGGAAGAATAGCCTACAGTATCGCTGGGGAGAACGGTTTTGGCTATGATCCTATTTTCTTTCTGCCGGAATACGGCAAGACAAGCGCTGAGATATCAGGTGAGGAAAAGAACGCCATAAGCCACAGAGGCAAGGCGCTCAGGGAGATAGAGGCTCTATTGAGAAAAGAGCTTATGAAATAAGTTACGGTGGTAATTGATGCAAAAGATTTTAGTGGTGAGTGATACTCACGGACATGACAACAATTTTTATGACGTGCTGGATATAGAAGAGCCTCTTGACGGAATTATCCATTGTGGTGATTTTGAAGGCTCTGAGGGAAAGTTTGCTCTTGCTGCCGACTGCCCTGTGTATTTTGTGGCTGGGAACAATGATTTTTTTGCCGATCTGAAGCGGGAGATAGAGTTTGATCTGGGAGATCATCACTGCTTTGCAACTCACGGGCATCAGTATCTTGTTTCCATGGATCTTGAGAATATTAAGGCTGAAGGGATATCCAGAGGTGCTGACATGATATTTTTCGGTCACACTCACAAGCCTGTCGCAAGATTTGTTGACGGGGTATATCTTTTTAATCCGGGAAGTTTATCCTATCCAAGACAGGAGGGAAGACGTCCAAGCTATCTTGTGATCACTCTGAAAGACAGTGGTGACGTGGGTTTCGAGATAAAATATCTTTAATTGAAAATTCCTGTTGACAATCGTTTCCGTAACGTTATATAATAGCTATTGCGTTACGGCTTAAGGCATTAAGCTTGCTGAACGGGGTGTGGCTCAGCTTGGCTAGAGCACCTGCTTTGGGAGCAGGGGGTCGCAGGTTCGAATCCTGTCACCCCGAGTTGAGCAGAGCACTTGATGAGGTATTTTCGAATCTAGTGCGAGCCATGGGTGGACACTTGGCGAGGTTTTTTCGAGCCTAGTGTAGCATCCCAAGATAAGCCGTCAATCAAATACTACATGCGGGTGTAGTTCAATGGTAGAACACCAGCCTTCCAAGCTGGATACGTGGGTTCGATTCCCATCACCCGCTTTGAGCAGAGCAATGTTTCTACTCATTATTTTAAATGTGTCCGTAGCTCAGCTGGATAGAGCAACGGCCTTCTAAGCCGTGGGTCGGGGGTTCGAATCCCTTCGGGCACATTCGAAGTTATTTTTCATGATATACGGATTGCTTCACTTCGTTCTCGCAATCCTACAACCATTCGGAATCCGCACTTGTCGTGCTACTTCCTCATGTTTGTTCGGGTCGTAAATTCAACAAGCTTAACATGCAAGCATGTACGCTTGTTGAGCTTACGACACCTATATCATGCACATGGTGGCTATAGCGTAGTTGGTTAACGCGCCAGATTGTGGTTCTGGAGACCGAGGGTTCGAGTCCCTCTAGCCACCCTCTCACTACAGTAGTTACTGTTGATAATGGGCCATCGCCAAGCGGTAAGGCACAGCACTTTGACTGCTGCATACGACGGTTCGAATCCGGCTGGCCCAGTTTCTAGCTTTTTGAGCCGCATTTTTGTATAAATGGGATACTAGCTCAGGTGGTAGAGCACTTGACTTTTAATCAAGTTGTCGGGGGTTCGAATCCCCCGTGTCTCATTCGATCCCTATTCTTTAGAGAGTAGGGATTTTGTTGTTTATGCGGATATGGCGGAATTGGCAGACGCGCTGGATTTAGGTTCCAGTGGGCGACCGTGCAGGTTCAAGTCCTGTTACCCGCATCACAGGATTGGATCCGTTGATCAGGTTGATTACCTGGTCGGCGGATTTTTTCTTTTGCGCTATTGTCGTAATTGTAGCGCCGGAGTATTATTTTTGTTTATAATATATCTAATGGTTTTAAAATTTATCTGAGGCATGGGAGTTGTGTATGTATCCTCGAAGAAGTCAGAACCCTTTTACAACGTTTGGTTTATTGTTCCTATGTGCAATCGGCCTGATGTGGTTTGCCAGGGAAGTTAAGAATACCGATGAGATTTATAAACGCCTTTGGGCTATTGAAGGCGTTACCGGAGTAGACAAACTTAGTTTTGAAAGAACATATGAAGGCTGTATTCAGGATAAGTATCTTGTTACTTTTGAGCAGCCGATTGACTGGAAAAATCCTGAACTGGGAACTTTTTCCCAGAGAGTTGAAATTGGGATAACCGATAAGGCGGCTGTTAATCTGATGCATCTGGATGGATATGCGCTGCAAAATGATCTGCTGGAACGGGATTATGTTCCTGAGCTGGTGGAGATGTATAAGGCTAATTATATCCATATTGAGCACAGGTTTTTCGGTGAATCAAGTCCGGACGATCTTTCCTATGATGAGCCGGGGTATTGGGAATATATGACGTGCGAGAATGCTGCGGCTGATTATCACAGTATTTACACCAGGCTGGCGCCTCTTTTAGGGGAAACCTGGATGAGCTATGGCGAAAACTACGGAGGGCTTTTGTCAAATGTCTATGCAAGCCTCTATCCGGAGGATTGCAAACTCTATGTAGCTTTTGCTGCTCCATGCCCGGACGGTACCAATGACAAGCGATTATATGATTATATATACACAGATATAGGTACTGATGCCTACGGAAAAGAGCAGGCAGGGAAATACAGAAATCTCGTTACACAGTTTCAGGTTGACCTTATAAAGAATAAACAGGACCTTATCGGATTATACAATGATGTTATAGATAAGACCGGTATGAGATTCAGAGAACATGCCTCAAAAGAGGTATTGTATGATATCAATGTTCTTGAGTTTGCCGTAAAATTCTGGCAGTATAATCAGGAATTTGATAAGCTTGAGCAAGTGCTGTCAATGCCTGAAGATACAGCTGACAACAGGCTGGCTAAGGCTCAGGCTGAGTTTGACTTTATGATAAGTGTGCAGGGACCTGAAGACTGGTCACCTGACAGGTATACATGGCCGTATTATGTTTCGGCAGCTACAGAAACAGGCGAGTATTACCATGACTTTTTATATCTGAGGACGGCTCTTTCGGAGGCGGGAATACAAAATGAAATGACTGTAACTCCGGATATGGAAGAAACACTTCTTTGGGATATTACATTTACGGATGAGCAAAAGAATGCTTTTAATTATGACAGTGATTTCCGTAACCGTCTCATTTCATCGCTGAAGAATACGGATGCCAGGATGCTGATGATCTATGGAGCCACTGATCCGTTGTATGCAGTAAGGCTCCCGAACATCAGTAATAATAACATCAGACAGTATGTTCATCCCGGATTGGCGCACACGATCATCATCCAGAGCTTTCCTGAGGATATTGTAAAAGAAATAAAAGAATATATTGATCAGTGCATCAGCGAATGAACGGATTATAGAATCTGCTCCCGTTTATGTATGTTAATGTGAGGGAGACCACCAGTAACAGTGCACATACGACAATGCTGATATAGTCAAGAGGCTTGAATTTCTGCGCCATATACCAGGTTCTCTTTTTATTCTTGCCAAAACACCTCAGTTCCATGGCGTTTGATATTATCTCTATTCTGTCCATACTGCTGAGAATCAGCGGAACCAAAATTGCAGATGCGGATTTAAGGCGTTTCATCAGAGACGCCTTTTTGCTTAGTTCAACACCTCTGGCTTGTGATGCCTGGCTGATCTCGTGGTACTGCTTCTGGATATCCGGTATGTAGCGAAGAGCCAGCGCAACAGAGTAGGACACTGAATAGCTTACGCCGATCTTGTTCAAGGATGCAGCAAACTCGCTGGGGTTTGTGGTGCATACAAACAACAATACAAAGGGAATGGTCGCAAAGTACTTGAGTATGTAATTTAGCTGGAAAAAGAGCTGTTCCGCTGTTGGTGCAAAGTGTCCGGACAAGCCGAATAAATAAGTGCATGTACCGTAAATCTCAGTGCCGTGATGCGGTGAGAACAGATACACCAGAACTGTATTCAGTACCAGAAATACAAGAGTAAACCACAGCATAAACGAAATGTCTTTTACCCCTATCTTACCCACGGGGAAAAGAGCTATTCCAAAGATGGCAAGCACAACCAGAAGTCTCGTGTCATAGGTTGTCATGGCAGCAAGGCTCCAAAGCAGCAGGCATACAAGCTTGGTAGCTCCGGTCAGTCCGTGTATGGGAGATTCTTTTTCAATATAATTAAAGAGATTATTCATGCCTTCTTACGTTGTCCCTCTCATAGTATATAAAGCTCTGCACAAAACCTGTGCCGTCACTTATTCCGCAGCTTCCGGCGAGATGATACAGACTGGTCTCTTTGAGGCTGGCTCTGTCTACAATATCCTTGTTTGTCAGAACCTCTGCACAGCTCATATCGGCAATTATCCTGCCGTCTGAAAAGACAATACTCCTGTCTGCATATTCCAGCATCAGGTGCATGTCATGGGTGATCATGACGATCGTAATACCTCTTTCGTTGAGGCTTTTTAAGAACTCCATGATCCTGGTATAATTTCTGTAATCCTGACCTGCCGTGGGCTCATCAAGGATCATCATTTCGGGCTCAAGGACCAGAATGGAGCAAATAGTAACTCTTTTTTTCTGGCCGTAGCTAAGAGCTGAAATGGGCCAGTTACGCATCTTGTAGAGACCACAGATTTCCAGGGCTTTTTCTACACGGGGTTTGACCTCATCCTCGGGTACTCCTCTGAGTCTTAGACCCATGGCAACTTCATCAAATATCATGACGTTGGAGATCATCTGATTGGGATTCTGCATGACGTAGCCTACATGCTCTGCACGTTCCTTGATGGAAAGGGCAGAAAAGTCTGATCCGTCAAATAAAATCTGTCCTGAATCTTCTGTCTCCATACCGCAGATTACTTTGGAAAAGGTGGATTTACCTGCACCGTTGGTTCCGACAATGGCAATCATTTCACCCTTACCGATGCTGACGGAGATATCGTTTAGTGTCTTCTGATTTGTCTTTTCATAGGTAAAAGACAGGTCCCTGACTTCCAGCAGCTTCTCGGGTGAGGATTTATCTCTGGACTCGTGATTGTCTATAAAGAAATGTCTTACTTTTTCCTTGTGCTGATCGCATAGTGCGAGATTTTCCAGAGAAGAAGGGTGTATTGCCGGATCAATTTCAACGCCGGCATATTTCAGCGCAGTGAGATACAGGGGTTCCCTGACACCGCATTCAGAGAGCATTTTGGATGATAAAAGCTCATCCGGTGAAGTGTCGGAGACAATGCGACCTTCGTTCATAAGAACAATCCTGTCGACCGGCCTGTGAAGAACGTCTTCGATACGATGTTCAATGATTATGACAGCTGCACCGGTTCTTTTTTGGAGATCGTCAATCAGCTCAATGGCCTGTTTGCCGGTCTTTGGATCAAGATTTGCCAAAGGTTCATCGAAGAGAAAAAGGTCTACATCACTGGCCATTACACCGCCTACGGATACTCTCTGTTTTTGTCCGCCGGAAAGCTCGGACGGAGCATGACGCAGCACTGTGCTAAGCTTCAGTATATCTGCAATCTCATGGATCCTGCTTTTCATACGGTCCTGCGGAATGCAGTCGTTTTCCAGTGCGAAGGCAAGATCCTCTGCAACCGTCATTCCTACAAACTGCGCGTCACTGTCCTGCAATACTGTCCCTACGATGTGAGATATGTCGAAAAGAGACATCTTTCGGGATTCTGTGCCCTTTATAAGAAGTGACCCGGTTATGGTTCCTTTGTAGGAAAAGGGTATAAGCCCGTTTATCAGGCTTGCCATGGTGGACTTGCCACAGCCGGAAGGCCCTGCGATGAGAATCTTTTCACCTTTCTCAATTTTCAGATTAATATTATAGAGCGTAGGGTTGGCCTGCGCTCTATACTGAAATCCCAGTTCTTTAAATTCAATGATCGTCTTACTCAATTTTCTTCCTTTAAACTGCCCTTCTGAGGGATTGTCTTAGCGTATGCAAGGCAAACGATTGTGCCGATGATTGCTGTTGTGATGATGTTGATGATTGCGCCGGTGATTCCCTGAAGGAAAACCTTGTCGACGGGCTCCTGGAACATGAGAATATCAAGACATGGAGCAACACCAACCCATGCAAGCAGATGTGAGATTGCCTGAGCAACATTGAATGTGATGATTCCCTTTACTCCGAATTCGCCTTCGTCAATCTTTAGTTTGCTGCTGAAGATTCCCATGAGGCATCCGAATACTGCTGAAGCAATAACCCAGCTCCACCATACGCCCCAGCCGTAGCTGAAATCGATAAAGAAGTGTCCGATAAGGCCTGCAAGTGCACCTGCGAAAGGTCCGAATACAGCGGCGATAAATGCCAGAAGACCATACTGGATTGAAATGTTGGTGTTAGGCACGGGGCTCGGAATAGCTACAAATCTGCCGAGAACAAAGAAAAGAGCTGCGCCAATACCGATGGCAACAATTGTTTTAACAGTGAATTTTCTCATACATCTTCCTCCTTAACTGTCACAATATAATCTCATTATACATCAAAACATAGTTTACATTGACAGGTTTTTTCGTATAATAAGTTAGCAAGGAGTCAGACTTATTTAAATCATGAAAAATAACAGTATTATTGAAGGGCCCATCTGGAAGAACATGCTCTCGTATTTCTTTGCACTTCTTCTCGGGGCCTTTTTTCAACAGTTCTACAACACAATAGATGCCGTGGTCGTATCCAGAGCAGTCAGCAGTGATGCCCTCGGAGCTGTCGGTGGATCGGCAGCCATGATAGTCAACCTGTTTGTGGGCTTTTTTATGGGACTGTCTTCGGGAGCGGCCGTTGTTATCTCCCAGTTCTATGGGGCAGCCAGAAAAGAAGAGGTGGAGAAGGCGGTACATACTGCCATTGCGCTTGCCATCGCTGGCGGCCTTCTGATCACTCTTACGGGCGTTTTGGCATCGCCGTGGATAATCAGGACCATGAATACGCCAATTGAGCAGGAAGCGGCTTCTATTATTTATTTACGCATATATTTTCTGGGTATGATCCCCAATCTGGTCTATAACATGGGTGCCGGAATATTGAGGGCGGTGGGAGATTCAAAAAGGCCTCTAATAATCCTTATCATTAGCAGCTTTTTTAACATCATCCTTGATCTTCTGTTTGTAATAGGGCTCGGCTTCGGCAAAAGAGGTGACGTATCAGGTGTAACGGGAGTGGCTGTGGCAACCATCATCAGTCAGCTTATAAGTGCCGTTATGGTAGTGACTATGCTTGCAAAGAGCGATGACACCTACAGGCTGGATATTAAGAGGATCCGCTTTGACTCTCCGCTACTTGCCAGGATTGTTCAGATAGGTATCCCTGCGGGCCTTCAGTCCACCATGTATACTCTGTCTAACATTCTTATCCAGGCAGCTATTAATAGCTTCGGAAAAGACACCACATCTGCCTGGGCTGCATACGGCAAGATTGACGTACTGTTCTGGATGACTATGAATTCGCTTGGAACTGCAGTAACCACCTTTGCTGGACAAAACTATGGCGTCGGCAGGTACGACAGGGTGAGGAGATCGGCAAGAGAAGGCGCTCTTATAGCGCTGGTTCTTACCATACCGCTTAGTACGTTTCTGTGTATTTTCGGGGAATTTATTCTTAGGATATTTGTTAAGAATGAAGAGGTTATCAGGATCGGGTATCAGATGATAAGGTTTTTGGCTCCATTCTATGTGATATACATAGGTGTGGAGATATTCTCCGGGGTTCTGAGGGGAATGGGAGATGCTCTTTTCCCGATGATAATCACCATGAGCGGTGTATGTGTTCTGAGAGTTATCTGGATACTGTTTGTGTTCCCACTCAATAAGACGCTGGAAATGGTGGAATTCAGTTATCCCATGACGTGGGCGGTGACATCGCTGTTGTATCTGGGGTATTACAATATTTATATTCGGAAGAAAAATATATTAGCTAAGTGATACGGATTACTTCGCCGCAGAGCGGCTCTCGTAATCCTGCATACATTCGGAAATCGATATGCTCATTCTTCGCATATCTTTTTTCCTCATATATGTTCGGGTATAAAGGACATGGGATGCTACGCGCGAGCGCGGCATCCCATGTCTTTTATACCCTATATCACTTAGTTCCCTGCAGCTACGTTTTCCGGAACCTGATCGACCACGGTTTCCTGAGCGGGCTGCTCCGGCGGAGCGCCTTCTCCTGCGGCTGCAGCAGCTGCGGCAGCTGCCTCCTGAAGAAGATTCCATTCTCCGGATATAATTCCTTCAATTCCTTCCTGTTGCATGTATTCAGGAGTGTGACGGCACTGCTTCAGTACCATTACTGTTTCGCCGTTTTCGTTGACGGTGGTAGTATACGCTGAATTCTCCGGAGTGTAATTTACAAATCCGGACTGAAGAGCAGCGGGTACTTCAGGTGTGAGTTCGAATACGCCCTGGGCTTTGAAAGGACATGTATCACATGCCGGAAGCCCGTCGAGTGCACATATCTGACCGCCGTAGTGTACATCACAGCTCTCTGTCGGAACAGTTCCCTCTTCGAAGTATTCTGAGATAAGAGTCCCGTCGCAAAGACCTGCTATCGGCTGTTTGCCTGATTTTGCACATACTGTTGCAGATACGATGCCGCTTGGAGTAGAGAAGGATGAGTAAGGAAGGTCCTTGTGAACCTGTTCCATAACTTTTCTCCACATGGTCTTGGCGAGGTTCTTCTCGGCTGAGACAGTCATCTTGGCGTTGTTGTCGTAACCTGCCCATGTTGTTGCTGTGTAGTAGTTGGTGTAACCTGCAAACCAGACATCGTTGTAGTCTGAGGTTGTACCTGTCTTACCGGCAATTGCTGTTGTACCGAAGTTAACTGATCCACCGGTACCGCTGGTCACAACGTCCTGCATTGCACTGGTCAGAAGGAAAGCAGTTGTTTCCTTGAGAACGCGCTTTGACTCGGGCTCGGTGTTGTCCAGAATAACATTTCCGTCGTGATCTACAATCTTGGTGTAGAGCTTGGGCTTGATATAAACGCCGCCGTTAGCAATGGATGCGTAAGCTGCGTTAAGTTCGAAGTTCTTAACACCCTTGGTGAGTCCTCCAAGTGCTGTTGACTGCTGGATATCGGAGAATACCTGGCCGTTTATCTCTTCTTTTTCAACAAGAGTTGTGAAACCAAAATTCTTGAGGTAGTCAAAGCCAAGCTGAGGAGTTATGAGTGTAAGGGCCTCTACGGCGATTACGTTCATGGAATCCCTGATGGCTGTTCTTACGGTGTTAAGGCCTCTGTAGGAGGATCCCCACCAGTTTCTTACAAGTGTTCCGTTTGCATAGGCAAATGGTGCATCATTGAATACTGTTGCAAGAGTAAGTCCTGCACTGTCGATTCCGGGAGCGTAGGTTGAAAGAACTTTGTAGGTTGATCCCGGCTGACGGTAGGAGTCGGTAGCACGGTTGAGGGTACGGCTGGCAGTCTTTTGACCGCGTCCGCCCACCATGGCTACGATATAACCTGTGGTCTGTTCTTCAATAGTGATTGAAACCTGTGGCTGAGGAGTCAGGGTGATCTTTTCGCCGAGAACCTCATCACCTTCGTTCATTACCGCTGACTTATATTCCTCAATGGCTGCTTCCGCGGACTCATGAGAGTCGTAGATCATGTTAAAAGAGCTCTTTTGCTGCTTGAAGTATGACTGGAACATCTCACTGCTGTGATTGGTGACTGTTCCGTCCGCAGCCTTTACCGAAAGCTCATAGGCAAGCAGATACTTGGTGCCTTCAGGATAGTTGCTCTCATCCTGGAATACAGAATCACAGATTCTCTGGATGTCCGGATCCTGAGTTGAATAGATCTTAAGACCACCACTGTAGAGCAGTGTGTAAGCCTGGGTTTCATTATATCCTGCAGCAATAAGGTCATCGATGACATCGTTGGTAAGAGCATCAACAAAGTAGGAGTTGATGGTGGAATCACCGCCTGTCTCCTGGTTGACATTCTGAATCCTGGAGTAGACATCGTCTGCTATTGCCTTGTCATACTCAACCTGTGTTATAAACTCATGTTTGAGCATGTTGTTAAGAACCTTGGTACGACGCTCAGCGTTCTTGTCTGGGTGAGTGATGGGGTTGAATCTGCTGGGATTCTGGGTGATGGCAGCGATAACCGCACACTCTGAAAGATTAAGGTCTGAGACCGGTTTGTTGAAATATCTGAGGGATGCAGCCTGTACGCCCAGTGTATTCTGTCCAAGGTTGATGGTGTTCATGTAATTGAGAAGGATGTCTTCCTTGGACATTCTCTTCTCGAGCTGGACAGCCAGGTACTGCTCCTGGATCTTACGCTTGACACTCTGAAGCTTGGTCTCGTTGGTCCATCCTGAGAATACGCTGTTCTTAAGCAGCTGCTGTGTTATAGTACTGGCACCCTGTGAAAAGTCGCCGGAAGTAATTCCGACATAACCTGCACGGATGATACCCTGGATATCTATACCATTGTGTTCATAGAATCTCTCATCCTCGATGGCAACAAAGGCTTTTGAAAGAAGCTCGGGAACCATATCTGCTGTAACGGGAATACGGTTTGAATCCGTTGATACGAGCTTGGCGATCTGATTGCCGTCAGTGTCATAAACGAAGGTGGAGAAACCTCTCGGTGTAACATCAATATTTGAAATATCGGGAGCGTTGTCCCTTATTCCGTTGAATACACCGATTCCTGCGCTTGTTCCTATGATCACCATACCAAGGATAAGCGCAAGCATAATATAGAATCCGAAAAGACTGAATTTCTTTCCCCATTTGTCGGTACCGGAATTCAGCGCTCGTGCCTGCTGAACGATGCCTCTTTTTCCATAATTCATATTCTTTCCTCGCTGTTTTTAAAACTATTAAACCAATCTATTATACCATAAGCTTCGGATTGCGCAAAATATGGTATACTCACTTTATGAGCAGAGAATCCTATAAAGTAATAACTAAAGATGGTATCGGTGAGATCGTCGAGAAGAAGTCCCGCTTCATTGGGGCGGTATATAATGTGGAGAGCACGGAAGAGGCAGAGGCCAGAATTGCGGAGATCTCCAAAAAGTACTGGGATGCGAGGCACAATTGCTACGCTTATGTGATCGGAGAAAACAGCGAGATATCAAAGTGCAGCGATAACGGCGAACCATCGGGGACAGCAGGTAAGCCGATCCTGGAAGTCATAAACGGAGCAGGTATAACAAACGCACTTATCATAGTCACAAGATATTTCGGAGGAGTGCTTCTCGGGACAGGAGGCCTTGTAAGGGCCTACACTCAGGCAGCTCAGGCAGCCCTTGCGGATGCTGAGGTCGGGGAAAAGGTCTTTTCCCAAAAACTCACACTGACGGTTGGCTACAACATGATAAATAATGTCCAGTACTATCTGGGGCAGAACAATATAGCCATCGCCGATTCAAGATATGAAGCCGATGTGAGCTTTGACATTTGTGTAAAAGAGTCTGACCTTGAGACTATAAAAAACGGTCTCACGCAAAAGTGCGAAGGCCAGATAACGATCACTGAAGGTGATAAGGGATATTACATACTGTAAAAGAAAAAGCAAGAACCGAATGTTCCGGTCCTTGCTTTTATTGTTTTATCAGTTATTCTTCTTGAAGCCTGCTCTCTTACGAAGTGTAGGATCAAGGATTCTCTTACGGATTCTGAGGCTTGTAGGTGTTACCTCAAGGAGCTCGTCGTTGTCGATGAACTCAATGCACTGCTCGAGGCTCATTACACGAGGCGGAACAAGACGAAGAGCTTCATCTGATGCGGATGTTCTTGTGTTTGTAAGGTGCTTGGTCTTGCATACGTTAACCTCTACATCCTCACTCTTACCACTGGTTCCGATGACCATTCCCGAATAAACCTTGTCACCTGGCTTGATGAAGAGCTGTCCACGGTCCTGTGCATTGAAAAGACCGTAAGCTGTAGCTTCACCGTTCTCGAATGCGATGAGTGAACCTGTCTTACGATAGTTTATTTCGCCCTTGTAAGGTGCATATCCGTCAAAGATTGTATTGATGATTCCGTTACCCTTTGTATCTGTCATGAACTCACCACGATATCCGATAAGTCCGCGGGAAGGAATGCTGAACTCGATTCTGGTATAACCACCGTTTCCGGCACCCATGTTGACAAGCTCACCCTTTCTCTCGCCGAGCTTCTGGATAACGCTTCCTGAGAACTCGTCGGGAACATCGATGTAGCACTTCTCCATAGGCTCAAGCTTGTGACCCTGCTCATCTGCGTGGTAGATAACCTCTGCCTTACTTACTGCAAACTCAAAGCCCTCACGACGCATGGTCTCGATAAGAACTGAGAGGTGAAGTTCGCCACGTCCTGATACCTTGAATGTCTCTGTTGTCTCTGTGTCCTCAACTCTGAGAGAAACGTCGGTGTTAAGCTCTCTGTAAAGTCTGTCACGAAGGTGACGGCTGGTTACGTACTTACCTTCCTGACCTGCCAGAGGAGAGTCGTTAACGATGAAGTTCATTGAAATTGTGGGCTCTGAGATTTTCTGGAAAGGAATTGCAACCTGGTTGTCTACTGAGCAAAGTGTATCACCGATCTTGAGATCCTCGATACCTGAGATGGCAACGATGGAACCGATCCTGGCTTCCTGAACCTCAACTCTTCCAAGTCCGTCATATTCATAGAGCTTGCCGATCTTGGTCTTGATGCGGCGCTCGGGATCGTGATGGTTTACAACAACAACTTCCTGGTTAACTTTAACAACACCGTTGTCTACCTTACCTACGCCGATTCGACCAACGTACTCGTTGTAGTCGATAGTGCTTATAAGAACCTGTGTGCTGCTGTCAGGGTCTCCTACAGGAGCAGGAATGTAGTTGATGATAGTATCAAGAAGAGGCTTCATATCAGGACCCTGCTCATCAGGTGAAAGAGAGGATGTTCCTGCCTTGGCTGATGCGAATACGAACGGGCAGTCAAGCTGCTTGTCGTCTGCACCAAGGTCCATAAGAAGCTCAAGAACCTCGTCGATAACCTCATTGGGTCTTGCCTCGGGTCTGTCGATCTTGTTGATACATACGATAACGGGGAGGCCTAATTCCATTGCTTTTCCAAGAACGAACTTGGTCTGTGGCATAGGTCCCTCGAAAGCGTCAACAACAAGGATAACGCCGTTAACCATCTTAAGTACACGCTCAACCTCTCCGCCGAAATCAGCATGGCCGGGAGTGTCGATGATGTTGATCTTGATATCTTTGTATGTGATAGCTGTATTCTTAGACATGATGGTGATTCCACGCTCTTTTTCAATATCGCCGGAATCCATAACACGCTCAACAACCTCCTGGCCTTCACGGAAGATTCCGCTCTGACGAAGAAGTC
>CAMORK010000024.1 GCA_946623755.1 uncultured Butyrivibrio sp.
CCTGCCTGGATAACGCATCCCATAAGTACTTCATCAACCTGCTCAGGCTTAACACCTGCGCGATTAAGTGCCTCCTTGATTACGATTGAACCAAGTTCTGCTGCTGGAGTATTGCTGAGGGCTCCACCCATTTTGCCGATGGCAGTTCTGACTGCACCAGCTATAACTACTTTCTGTGCCATAACGTATTACCTCCATTTTGGGGACTCTCTGATCCCGGTTTTTATTAAGTTTCTTCTGCAAAAACCTGCGTAAAAATCGATTGACAAATTTTTATCAGAACAGATTTATTGTATCATAGCACTTAGTCAAATGCAACAAAAATAGCTCCCGGGTGGGAGCTATTTTATTAAAAATCTATGAATTGATATTTAATTAACGGAATCCTATGTGCAATATATCAAGCTTCCGGCTCGATAAGGCCATATGTATTTCCTTTTCTCTTGTAAACTACATTAACCTGATCTGTCTCTGCGTTTACAAATACAAAGAAGTTGTGTCCGAGAAGTTCCATCTGTACACAGGCATCCTCAGCATACATTGGCTTGGGATCGAACTTCTTCATACGCTCAATGCGGATATCCTCATCATCCATGTAGTCTGACTCGATATACTCTTTTTTGAAGTTGCTGGCCTCAGCCTGCTGCTTGTCTACCAGTTTGCTCTTATACTTCTTGAGCTGTCTCTCGATTACTTCCTCAACAAGATCAATTGATACGTACATATCATTGCTTACCTGCTCTGCACGGATGATCTTGCCCTTTACAGGAATGGTTACCTCGATCTTATGTCTCTCTTTGTCTACGTTAAGTGTGACATTAGCATTAGTGTCGGGAGTGAAATACTTCTCCAGTTTTCCAATCTTTTCCTCAACTGCTGCCTTTAATCCGGGTGTTACATCAATGTTCTTTCCAACGATAGTAAATTTCATGCAATCATCCCCTTTACTTCGCCCAATCAGGACATATTTGTGTTAAAAACATTATAACATTGATATACATACAGGTGCAAATTGAAGATAGCTCTTTTGTATAAAATGCACAAAAAATAACTTCTGCTTTCTATTGTGCAAAATTAGCTTTTAGATAACGTTTTCTGTGGATAATGTGGATAACTTCGTGTATAAGTCGTAAAAACGCGCTTTTTTTCCTCACGATTGTGGATAACTCTTAAAAAAATTATAAAAAAAAAGTAATTAATTCATGTTGACTTTTATATTTATGTGCAAAAGAGAGAAATGCAGAATCGAGAAACGCAAACTCAATGCCGCTTCGCTTGTTCCTCGTTTCATGGCGCTCATCATATATAAAAAAGAGACAGTCATTTATGAGTAAGCTCTAATGACTGTCTCTTCATTTTTTACAATTCTTTCTTTTAGAAGATTCTTCTTACTGCCAGAACAGTTCTGTAATCTGCACTTGAGATCTTAATACCTGTCTTGGCTGTTGAAGCATGTACGATCTGACCGTTACCGATGTAGATAGCAACGTGACCTGAGTAACATACAATGTCACCGGGCTGTGCATTTGCAAGTCCGTCAACTGCTGCACCAACACTTCTGTCAGCACCGGATGAATGAGGAAGACTTATACCAAAGTTCTGATATACACTCATTACGAATCCTGAGCAGTCAGCACCGTTTGTAAGTGATGTTCCACCATATACATAAGGGTTACCTACAAACTGCTGAGCGAACTGAGCAACTGCTGAACCGATGGAACTTGTAGCTGTTGTATATGATCCTGCGGAATTGTAACTCTTAGATCCGCTTGACTCGCTTGAACTCTTTGTGTTTGCCTTAGCTGCCTTGTTGGCTGCCTCTAAAGCTGCTCTTTCCTTGGCAAGACGTGCTTCCTCTTCTGCCTTGGACTCAGCCTTAACAAACTCTGTGGAAAGTGTTACGTAATCCATTGATACGTAACCGTCACCTTCCTCGATACTAACCTTAACCCATCCGTCAAGCTCTTCCTCAACTACGAGCTGATCCTCGATAGGAACAAGACCAAGCACCTCGGCATCGAGACTTGCGCCGCCTCTAACCTTAAGTGTTGTAGTTGTTACAGTAGCGATCCTGGTTCCGACCTCTTTGGCAAGATCAACGGCATCATCGCCTGTTACGCAGTACTCTGCCTTAACATAACCTTCAACTGATCCAGACTTGATCTTGTACCAGCCGTTGTCCTCCTCGATGAAGGTACCAACAGACTTGTCATAGAGCTTACCAATAATCTCGCCGTCCTCTTCACTGGGAAGATCACGAACATTGACATAATCGTAAACCTTGGCGATAACGAGGGTCTTGAAAAGCTCGTCCTCAGACTGCTCTTCTTCTACTGCTTCCTCTGTCTCGGGATTAACGATAATAGCGCCGGTAGCATTCTGAATATCTGAAAGAATACTGTTAGTCAATGTAGACGCAAGCGGTGTTACATTTGTCACTGTATCGTCAGAATTGACAGCCTCTGTTGTGGCTGCTGACTTGCTGGTACTTGATGAAGCCTCTTCCTCTGCTTTTTCAGTTTCTACAGTTTCCTGCAGGTTTGAAAGTGATACCTGATTGCTTCCAAGAGCATATGTAATACCTGCCTGTGGCAGTACACTTGTTACTTTATTAGATGAAGCGTATGCTGTAATGTCAAAGTTTGTAAATGTCATTGCAGCTACCATAGATAAAGCAGTAAGCTGCACAAATGGCTTTCTCAAAACTAACCTCCAAATTTGTTACGAATTTGTTACATCTTTTAAAAATATACGCCACATCTTTTAATTTGTCAAGAAAAGCATTACTTTTCCTTGCCAACCATAAAATCCTGTACGGATGTTACAGCATTTGCGCCGTCGGCAACTGCAGTAACGATCTGTCTTAAACGCTTCTTTCTGGAATCACCTGCAACAAATATGCCGGGTGCTGAAGTTGCACCGTCTTCACCCGCAATTACATATCCCTGCTCGTCGCAGTCTATAACGTTTAAGAACAGGTCTGTGGATGGATGTATACCTATTGCCACAAATATTCCATCAATTGTAATATCTGACTCGGAAAGGTCTTTTACGTTCTCTATATGAAGGCCTGTAACAGTTTCTTCACCCTTTATCTCTTTTACAACGCTGTCCCAGATCACTTCAACATTAGGAAGTGCAAAGAGCTCATCCTGAAGGATCTTGGTTGCTCTGAGTTCATCTCTTCTGTGAATAAGGTAAACCTTCTTGCAGAATCTTGCCAGGAAGATTGCATCCTCAACAGCTACATCTCCTCCACCGTTTACTGCTGTGATCTTATCCTTGTAGAATGCACCGTCACAGGTAGCGCAATATGAAACGCCCTTACCGATGAATTCCTCTTCTCCGGGAATTCCGAGCTTGGAATGGTGTGCACCGGTAGCAAGAATAATTGTGTGTGTCTCAAATTCTCCGTTATCGGTAACGACCTTATATACAGGAGCCTTGGTATCAGAGCCCTTGTCAATTGTCTCTATTGCAGTAACTGTAGCATCAGCAAACTCTGCGCCAAGCTTATCGGCATGCTCTCTGAACTTCATGGCAAGATCAAAACCGTTTACTCCGGGAATTCCCAGATAATTATCTACTTCATAAGTGTCAATTATCTGTCCGCCGCTTACAGGGTTTTTCTCGATTATAAGCATGTTAAGCCCTGCTCTCTTGGCGTATACTGCTGCAGAAAGTCCTGCAGGTCCTGAACCGATAATTATAAGATCATACATAGTGGATTACCTCCCTTGGAAAAGCATAATTTATAGTTTATAGTTTTATTTTCGATTGTATACAATCGAATTGTATCACATAATTTTATTTTGTAAAGTATTTTTATAACCATCCACCGTCAATTGTTATAACCTGCCCCGTCATATAGACCGGAGCCTGACTCACCATCAGCACGAGACTTGCAACTTCCTTCGCTTCTCCCATTCTTCCCATTGGGATCTCCTCGCACAATTCCTCAAGGTCCTCATCGCTTAGATGCTGCCTGTTCATATCCGTGTCAATAACTCCGCAGGAAACGGCATTCACAGCTATATTGCTTGGTGCAAGCTCTTTTGCCAAAGCTCTGGTGAATGCATTTACACCGCCCTTGCTTGCCGAATATGCCACTTCGCATGAAGCACCAACAGCTCCCCATACCGATGATATATTGATTATTCTCCCGCTTCCGGCCCTTATCATCCCCGGAACAAAGAGACTGCTCGTGTAAAAGAGACTGTCAAGATTTGTACCTGTAATGCTCTTCCAATCGGTTACATCCATATCAGTCAAAAGACCTATATAAGCAACCCCTGCGTTGTTGACAATAACATCCACATCCCCTGTCTTGTCATAAAGCTCATTTACCGAATCAGGATCAGAAACATCACAGGCATAAGCCTCGCACTTGATCCCGTATCTCTCTGAGAGCTCAACCGAAAGAGCCTTGAGATCATCGATATTATTCTTGCAGCACAGCACCAGGTTGTCTTTGTTCTCAGCAAAAGAGATTGCGATCTCCCTTCCTATTCCTCTGGATGCACCGGTTATCAAAACCTTTCTGTTCATAGTCTCTTCCTTCATATTATAAAATTAGCCGAGAGCATAGCCCTCGGCTTATATTTACGTAATCTGTCACATCACTTTTCGCAGTGCTCCAAAGCCTCAAGAACCGTTTCCTCTACGAAAGGCTTTGAAACGAACTCTGTTGCCCCAAGTTTGACTGCTTCCATCATCTTATCCTTCTGTCCTGCTGCCGTGATCATCACAACCTTGGCATCAGGGAAGTCTTCTTTGATGTGCTTCAATGACTCAATACCGTCCATTTCGGGCATTGTAATGTCCATAGTGACGATGTCGGGCCGGAGTTTAGCGTATTGTGTAAATCCTTCTTTGCCGTTTATAGCTTCACCTACTATATTATATCCGGCTCTCTCCAAAATGTCCTTAAGGATTCTTCTTGAAGTTCTTGAATCATCTACAATTAATACGTCCTTCATCAACGTGCCTCCTGTATTTCATCCAATCAAAATATCTTTAGACACTGCAATTATGTATTTTACCTCTCCGCCCGCGACATATACCGGCATGACGATCATCTCATCGCTGCTGGCCTGTACAAAGCTCACGGAGAAATTAGGTGGTTCAAGTTCTATTTTGGAATCGTTCCTGCTCTGCTCTGTTGCGTAGAGACCGTTGATACAGTTTATGAGTTCGCAGACCGCATCCAAAGCATCTTCTCTGGTCTCGATAAATTCTTCTTTGGTATATGCGACAGCCATCTTTCTGACGTCTTCATACTTGCCGGAAATAGCAACCACAGCCTGCTGGTCTCCATGGAACTTCTGATAGCCCAATACCTCATCCTGGAGTACTCTGGAGGTGTACGCCTTTCCCACATAAACGTGGTTGTCAACCAGTCTGTACATATTCTTGATACCCATTGCGAGCATCCTGCTAAAGACAGGATCGGCATTGTCTATAAATATAGGAACCGCCTTCTCAACGTCTCCGGTCTTAAGGGCAGCCATGTCGCTCTCGGTAAAGCCGTTTATCTTCTGATAATCAGCTTCAATGCTCTCAAGCTGTGCCATAGTCTGAAAACCCATGTCAACGGCAGACTGTAAAAAAGTCAGATAAGTATTGCCCTGAAGTCCCAAAAGCCTCTGTACCTGAGTATCTGTAAGGTATCCCTTCTCAACTGCTATATCGCCAAAGCGCTTGTCAATTGATGCCTGAAGCATATTGACATGCTCAGCCTGAGCAATAGTAATCATCTTCTCGGCCACAGCAATGACACCCAGCTTGGCACGCTCTGATTCCTGCTTAGCATAGACCTGTGCCAGCTGATTTTTAGTCAGAATACCCTGTTCAACAAGGTAAGCTCCGATTAACCGATCCAGCATGTGTTTCCGCTCCTTCTTGAAATCTGAATTTCAAATCTACAAACGGGACTATACTTCAATTTTAGACTATTAACCGTATATAAACAAGCTAAATTATTCCTTGCGCAGTTCGGACATTGCCTGATTAACCGCTGCAGTTACAGCATCGGTTGTGGATGCAGCTGCTGCCTGTCCTGCATTGTTTTTGGCCTTAACCATCTCTGCCTGCTTGCCTGCAACTTCAAGTGCCATGATCCTGTCCTTGGTAAGCACAAGACTTTGTCCGAGAGGATTGACTACAATACCCTCTCTGTCCTTGATAAAGCGGATGGCATCCTGATATTTGAACACTCCGGCATTCCAGCCCTTGGTCACGCCCTGCTTGGCAAACTCAAAAGGATCTGTATATACAGGAAGGAACTGCTTGTCTTCCTGAGTCTTGAGTACCATGAACTTAAGCTTGGTATCCTTGCCAATCCTGATCCTGCCGTTCTCATCTGTTTCCGTGGGTCCCTCATGCTGTGTGGGAACCAGAAGCTGAGCATTTCTTATTAAAGAAAGCATTCTCATTTCCTTGGCCTTTAATATCTGATCTCTCTTTTCATATTTGACAGGCCATCTGACTTCCTCAAGGAAATCGATCATCGCAAAGTTGAGTGCAGAATTGACAGGCTCAGGTCTGTTCTCTGCTCCGCCCCACTCACCGGGAGCAGCAACAATCTCACTTCTCTTGAATCTTGCCCGGTATCCGCCGTTATCGATCAAAAGATTCTCTATACCGATGTAATACAGATAATCGAAGAATCCGAACTTGCCACCGCCCTTGTAATTAGGATCCTCAACCAAACACTTTCTGGCCGCAACCTTCCTGAACTGTTTGTTATAGATCTCTGCAGCCTTTTCTGCAAGTTCCTGCTCATAATATACATTAGCAAAGCCCTGATCTATGAAAGGGAAACCTGTTGTCTGATCATAAAGAACGTAGAGATACTCTGCGTCCCTGACTCTGCGAAGGACCTCGTTGTAGATGAGCCTGTGGTTCTTCTCAAATCCCGGAAGCGGAGCTTTCTTGTTGAACGCTTCAAGAGTTGTCAAAAGAAATATAAGCTCCTGTCCGTTTAACCCTTGTACATATTCCTGATCTATTTCTTCCTCATAGATCATTGCGCCGATCTCATCCTTCTTATCGGCAGGAACAGTTTCCTCAATCCTGTCGTCCTCGGCGTCCTTGGTATTTATCGGATTGATTCTGCCGATAACAGGCCACTCCATATCTTCATGAGCCTTTTTTGCCTCTTCTACAGCTCTGGCTTTCTGCTCGCTCTTTATCTGTTCGAGTTCCTGCTCAGCCGCCTCCTCATTTTTCCTGTTTCCAAAAATACTAAAAATTCCCATTTAAAACTCCCCTGAATTACTTGTTATAAAAGACCTTTGAAACTGCTGCGAGATATTCCGGATCCCTGCTGCCTGCAGATTCATAAGGTGAATGCATAGCCAGCTGTGCAAGTCCGATGTCTACCGTGTTAACAGATACCTGCGCTGTAGAGATGTTGCCCAGTGTCGATCCTCCCGGCATATCCGATCTGTTGGTAAAGGTCTGATACGGCACATCTGCCTCCTTACACAGAAGCTTGAACTCAGCGGCTGAAACCGCATCTGTTGTGTACTTCTGATTGGCGTTGTACTTAATGACAATACCCTTGTTCATGACAGGTCTGTTTACGGGATCTGCCTTATCTGCATAGTTGGGATGAACTGCATGCGCATTGTCTGCAGAGATCATAAAGCTGTTTGCAACTGCCATATGATACTGCTCTCTTGTCTTGCCAAGTCCGTCACATATCCTCTCGAGTGTATCCTTAAGGAATGTGGAATCCGCTCCCTGCTTGGTTCCGCTGCCAACCTCTTCGTTGTCAAAGACGCAGTGCATAGCCACATAGTCTTTTGCCTTGGAATTTACAAAGCCTTCGTAGCTGCAGAATACACACTCCTGATCATCAAGCCTTGAGCTTGCAATAAACTCCTCGTTAGCACCCCAGAATACAGGCCTTACTCTGTTATACAAAAACAGGTCATGTCCCAGGATATCCTCTTTTTTCTTAACCCCTGCTTCCATGGCGATCAGGGCAAAAAAGCTCTCGGCAGCCCCATCATCACCAAAGATTGGCAGCATGTCATTCTGAGCATTGTACTTCATACCGTCGTTGGCTTCCCTGTTCATGTGGATAGCAAGTGCCGGCAGCATCAAAAGATCCCTGTCTATGTTTACAAGCCTTGTCTCAGCCTTGCCCTTGTTGTTTACAACAACTCTTCCCGCAACGGAAAGCGGCCTGTCGAACCACTCTGCGCAGAGCATTCCGCCGTATTTCTCGACGTTGAGCTTAATGTATGCTCCGGCCTTCATCTCGGGATTCTCCTTGATCTTGAAGGACGGTGAATCACTGTGGCTGGCTATCATGTGGAAGCCTTTAAAGTTCTTTTTAGGAATCCTGAAAGAGATTATTGCGGAGTCGTTCCTGCGAACGAAGTAGTCACCGGCTGTGAGTTTCCAGCTACTGTCCTCCTTAAGCTCCGTGAATCCTCTTTTCAAAAGATCTCCCGCTATGTTGTCCACAACATGATAGGCTGTGGGAGAGCTGTATATAAAGTCCAGCATTCTCTTTGTCAGGTTATTATTCTTATTCATATGATCTACCTCTGTACCGAATAAAATCGTAGAAAACAGTATATCATATTTTCCCCCGATGTGATAAAATGTAAGCACTTACATTTTGCATATATTTAATTTAAGAATTGGGAGAAGGTTATGACACGAGAAGAAACTTACGCAATGCTGAATGAATATGTCGACTATCTGCTTGAGAAGTCAGATGCAGAGCATCCTTTCTGGAATATTGAGAAGGTCCTGGAAGGCAAGCCCAACAAGTGGAACTACATCGACGGCTGCATGATCACAGCTGTTCTGTCACTCTATGACATGACAGGAGATAAGAAATACTTAGACTTTGCGGACAACTTCATCGGCTGGTTTGTTCAGGATGACGGCTCGGTCAAGACCTACAGCACCGAGGAATACAATCTGGACAACATCAATCCCTTCAAGAACCTCTTTAAGCTCTATGACCTTACGGGAAAAGAGAAATACAGAAAGGCCATGGATATCGCGAGAAGCCAGCTGGACACCATGCCAAGGACAAAGGCCGGCAATTTCTGGCACAAAAATATCTACCCTTATCAGGTATGGCTTGACGGAATGTACATGGCTCAGCCCTTCTATATGGAGTATGAGAAGCGATACAACAAGATGCAGGGCTGTCTTGATTCCTTCAGACAGTTTAAGAATGTAGAAGCTCTCATGAAGGATAAAAAGACAGGCCTTTACTACCACGGCTACGACGAGAGCCGCGAGATGTACTGGGCAGACAAAGATACAGGTCTTAGTCCCAACTTCTGGCTCAGAGCCATCGGCTGGTTCACGGTTGCTCTTGTTGATACCGCAGAGGCCATGGATGAATCCATGTACTATGAGAAGCGCTATCTTCAGTCCATGTTAAAAGACCTGGCAGATTCCCTTATCCCTTTCCAGGATGAAAGCGGAATGTTCTACCAGGTTGTTGATAAAAAAGATGATGAAAGAAACTACCTTGAGACCTCAGGAACAGCACTTATTGCTTACGGTCTGTTAAAGGGTGTTCGCCTCGGATACCTTCCGAAGAGATTTACCGATGTTGCAATGAAGGCCTTCGATGGCATCACCGACAAGTATCTCTCAAGGAATGAAGACGGCACTCCAAAGCTTGGCGGAATCTGCCTGGTGGCAGGCCTTGGCGGTCCCCAGCACAGGGACGGATCTCTTGAGTATTACTTCTCAGAGCCCGTTGTGGAGAACGAAGCCAAGGGCGTTGCACCACTCATTCTTCTGTACACTGAGATCTTAAGACTCAGCAAATAATGACTTTTTCAAAGACAGGTATTTCTTCTAAAGGAGCATCTGCAATTATCTCCTGACCGCCTTCACAGGTCAGTCCGGTGCTTATGTTTTTCCAATTACAGCCCTTAGGAAGGTATACCTGTCTTTTTCTCGCTCCGGCCTCAAAGGCAGGCGCAACAAGATATCTGTCGCCGAACATGTACTCATCCTCTGTCTCCCAGGCTCTGCTGTCATCAGGAAATTCATAAAACAGAGTCCTCATTACAGGACTTCCGCAATCGTGTGCTTCCTGCATGATTCCCCTTATATAATCTCTCATGGACTCGCGAAGCTTAATGTACTTTTTACAAATCTCAAGGACTTCCTCTCCGTAGCTCCAGATTTCGTTGGGCGCTCCGGATCTGCAGGTTGCTCCGCCCGTTTCTCCAAACTGCGGCTGTCTGGGTTCTCTGTCACCGTGAAGTCTCATGACAGGCAAAAACGCTCCCCACTCAAACCATCTTGCAAACAGTTCCCTGAACTTCGGATCGTCGGGATTACCTCCGTGGAAACCACCGATATCAGTTGTCCACCACGGGATTCCTGCGATTCCCATATTAAGCCCCGCAGCAAGCTGATTTCTCATACAGTCAAAACTCGATGCAATATCTCCTGACCAGACCAGTGCTCCGAATCTCTGGCTGCCTGCCCAGGCGCAGCGAAGAAGATTCACTATATTCTCCTGTCCCTCAGCCTTCATACCTTCATAGAAGGTTCTCGCATATTCAACAGGATAGATATTGCCTACTTCAAGGTCAGTTCCCAAAAAATATCTGTAATTGTCAAAATCATAGACGGTGTACTCCGGTTCGGCCTCATCCAGCCAAAAGGTCTTTATCCCCAGCTCATAATAGTTCTTTTTTACCTTATCCCAGAGATACTTCCTTGCTCCCGGATTTGTGGCATCGTAGTGGATGGTGGCACCCTGGAAATTAAGCCCCGTTCTGAAGCCTCTCTCGGTTCTGATAAGGAAGCCCTTCTCCATCATTTCTTCAAAGTTTTCGCTCTCTCTGTCAACTGTTGGCCAGATGGATACCATAAGTTCCGTTCCCATGTCCTTTAGCTCTTTTACCATTGCACCGGGATCTGGCCAGTAGGTCTTATCAAATTTCCACTCCCCCTGCTTTGGCCAGTGGAAGAAGTCGCAGACGATCATATCAAGAGGAATTCCCATCTCATGGTATTTCCTTGCCACGCCTATGAGCTCATCCTGAGTCTGATAGCGCAGCTTACACTGCCAGAAACCAAGACCGTATTCAGGCATAACGGGAACTGTACCGGTGACTGAAGCATAGGAATTAATTATCTCTGCAGGAGTTTCTCCCACAACAAACCAGTAATCAATATACTTGGTGGCATAGGCCTCAAAGCTCATCACATTCTTGCCAAAGACAGCCCTGCCAACAGCCGGGTTATTCCACAAAATTCCGTATCCCAGCGATGATAGAGCAAAGGGCACACTGGCCTGGGAGTTTCTATGAGCAAGCTCAAGATCACAGCCCTTGAGCTCCAATGTCTTCTGCTGGTACTGTCCCATTCCGTATATCTTCTCATCAGGGTCAAGGGATTCAAAGCGCATTGTCACATGGTAGTCCCCCGCCACATTTGGCCTGAATTCTCTTCCTTCAACCTCGATAGCGCTGCACTTTGGATCCGTTATATCCCTGCGGTTTCTCCAGTATTCTTCGAATACCTTTTTACCGCCTTCCTTACAAATGATTATCTTTCCTGCCTTTGAAACATTAAGTTCAAGTGCCCCATTTTTAAGGACTGCACCATCCTCTCCTATCTCTATCTCAGCCTCTTCATCATGTGAAATTGTCAGAGCCCAGTCGTCATCCGGCATCTTACTTTGCTTCGTCGCTCTTACCCTGACTGCGTTCTTCCCCCAGGCTTCTATCCACAACTCTTCAGCATCATAGTGATATGCAAGTCTTTTGCCATCAACCCTAAGCATATGTTTTACCCCTTCTCGTATAACCAGACGCGCATCTCATTGCGTCCTCTGTTTGCCCATGCATAATACGGTATCATCCTGATCTTCACAGGTTCAGTAACTGCTTCCCCGGACTTTCTGTAAAGACCGCCCTGTCCGGAAACCACAGTCCTAAAGCCGTCTGCTTCGATAACTCCGACTCCTTCCAGCAGTTCATCATGCCATTTATACTCAAGCTTCGAAGTCCTTGGAAGGCTCAGAAGATGAAGATTGTCGCCGTTATCAACGCCCTCTGCGCAGAACACCTGAGGGCCTCTCATAACGCTCACCTTGTCCACATCCTCGGATACCAGCGGATTTGCATACCATCTTCCGGGAGTCATGTCCAGATCCAGCGTTACGACAGTTTCGCCGCTCCCTGCTTCAATATACCAGTAACCGTTTTCTGCAGTAATGTCAGCCCCGGCTCCGTTTACTTCTGCATGGGTATTTTCAGACCATCCGGGTATCCTGATGCCTACTTTGGCTGCTGCCGATCCTGTATTATTTATGGCAAAAGAAATCCTTCCGTCCCTGGGGTAATCGGCATCAATATCAACCGCCAGATTTCCGCCTTCATACTCCTTCTCCATATGCGATTTTATAAAGAGGTTTACAAGAACCGTATCTCCCCTGTCTGTGTATATGTAATCTTCAACGGAAGCCAGAAGTCTTGCAAGATTCGGAGGACAGCACGCGCATCCCAGCCAGTCGGGGCGGACGATCTTCACATGGCTCTTTGTAGGGTCTTTTTCCGATTTCTCAGGAACCACTTCCAGAGGATTAACATAGAAGAAGTGCTTGCCATCCAGAGCCATTCCGACAAGAGCCGTGTTGTAGAGAGCCCTCTCCATAACATCTCCGTACTCGCCGTCCGCACTAAGCCTTAGCATCTGCCTTGCAAAAAAGATAAGCCCTATGGATGCACAGGTCTCGCAGTACATTGTGTCATTGGGAAGATCGTAGTCCAGAGTAAATGACTCTCCGTTTACTGTGGAACCGATTCCTCCTGTGATGTACATTCTCTTATCTACAATATTTCTCCAGATCCTCCTGCAGACAGCTTCAAGCTCCTTATTGCCAGTAGAAGCCGCAACATCTGCCAGTGCCGTGCACATATAGACAAGTCTTACAGCATGTCCCTCCGCGCTGTCCTGTTCAAGGATAGGTGCATGTATCTGGAAGTATGTCAGAGGTGCATTGTAAAGACCTCCGATAGCAGGCTTACCTGTATCCTCTCTGAACTGTCTTTTGAAAAAGTCAGGATCCTGGCCCCTTTGCAACAGGAAGTACTCAGCCAGTTTCATATAGCGCTCACAACCGGTCAGATGATAGAGTCTCATAAGACCTATCTCAACTTCCTCGTGTCCGTCGCAGCCGTGGATCTTGCCAGCCTCAGGGCCGAAGACAGAGTCAATATGATCAGCGAGCTTTACAGCTATATCCAGAGCCTTCTTACTTCCTGTCACCTGATTATATGCAACAGCGGCCTCTATAAAGTGACCTGCGCAGTACAGCTCATGGCTCTCTCCAAGGCGTTTGTACTTGTGGTCAGGCTCCATAATGGTGAAGTATGTATTTAGATACCCGCTCTTTTCCTGGGCATCGGCTATTAAATCAACCACTTCGTCTGTGATCTTTTTCAGATCCTCATCAGGATGGTCTTTTAATGTATATGCAGCTGCCTCCAGCCACTTGTAGACATCACTGTCCTGAAAGACCCAGCCGTAGTGTTCTCCCTTCGTTCTTCCGGCAGCTATCTTGAAGTTCTCAATGGCATGGCTCTTCTCACTGGGGATAGAGGCATCGTTCCTTTCCTTTTCTATATTTATATCTATGTCGTCATTTAATACCTTCCACTGATATGGAATCATTCTGGTCCTGACAAGCTCTTTGTACCTGCCAAAAAACGGATCATTAATTACAGTCTTCATTCCCCACTCTCCTAAGCGTTTTCTTTTGATTTTACTATATTAAGTACGGGCAGAGATAGTTCTCTGCCCGCAAAAATCATTGCATTTTCATCCATTTAAATTCTGTATTGACAGGTTAATTTCCAAGTATTGAATCGATTGTCGTCTGAGCCTCTGCTGCCGCAGCATCAGGAGCGCTCTCTCCTGTGATTACTTTGTTGAACGCAAGTGAAATAGCATCTGAAATGTCAGGCCACTCAGGAAGAGGTCCTCTTGCATTTGCGTACTTCATCTCATCAACGAATACCTGATAAACTGCATCGCCCTTGAACTGTGTCTCTGCGATCTTGGAATCTGATGAAATGTAGCCCATGTGATCCATCATATAAAGACATGTATCTCCGCTTGTAGCATACTGAAGGAATGCAATTGCTGCCTCCTCATTGCCGCCAGCTATAACTGCGTAGTTCTCTCCTCCAAGACCTGATGCCTGCTGCTTGTCCTGAGGGATTGGTGCAACGTTCCAGTTAAGATCCGGAACTTCTTCACGCATTGTAGGAATCTGCCATGTTCCGTTGATCATCATTGCAAGGTTTCCTGAAATGAACTGGTTCATTGTATCGCCCTGGGTCCAGTTGATTGCTTCCTTAGGGAATGCTCCCGATTCAACAAGGCTCTTTTCAAACTCAAGCGCCTTGATTCCACCTTCGGAATTGATCTCGTATGAAGTCTGGCCTGTTGACCATACCCAAGGCAGGAAGTTGAAAGTTCCCTCTTCGTTCTGAAGTGCGCAGTGTGCAAAGCCGTAGACATTGCCCTTAGTAGTCTTCTTAGCTACGTCAAGAAGCTCATCCCAGGTCTTTGGCACTTCGCAGCCTGCATCCTTAAGCATGTCCTCGTTGTAGAAAAGAACAAGGTCGTTGCTTCCGAAAGGAACCCCGTAAAGTCTTCCGTCCAGTGTGCAGGAATTTACAGGTCCGGGATAATATGAGCTGACATCGAATCTGTCAGTGATATCTGCAAAAATTCCCATTGCAGCGTATGAAGCATGGTCAGGATTATCAAGTATAACAATGTCAGGAAGCTCTCCTGCCGATGCTCCGATGGAGAGCTGTTTCTTGAAATCCGCAAAAGGTACGTATTTAGCCTGAACCTTGATGTTACTCTGCTGGTTGTTGAACTCCTGTATGATGTGATCAAGAGCTTCCTGATGTCCTGCAGTCTCCCAGTAATACCATATTGTTACATCACCTGAAGCATCATCGGATGCCGGAACAGGATCTGCTTCTTTGGCAGTTGTAGTCTCTGTCTTAGTCTCGCCTTCCCGTGCTGCTCCTTTTACCCCCGAATCAGCTGTGTTTGCTGCTCCGCAGCCTGCCATCATGGATATTGCCATTACGGCGCTAAGTACTGTAGCCAATAACCTCTTTTTCATGTGTCCCTCCTTATTGTTCGGTACATTATAAGTTTTGCTTACAATGGAATTATCTCCCATAAATAAGGAGTAAAAAACTCAACAAAACTTAAAAAGGATGAATTTTCTAATCTGTTTTTTTCTTGAGCGGAATATCGATGACAATACGGCTTCCTTTATCCATATCGGGAACCGCTCTCATCTTTCCGTCTTTTCCGTAATACATCTCTAGTCTTGTTACCACGTTGCTGATACCTATATTAGTGTTGCCCTTTAGCGTCTCAAAATCGCGCCTGTTGATCTTCTCAATGATCTCTGGGTCCATGCCCTTACCATTATCTTCTATTACAATCTCCAAAGATCTGTCATTGCAGCTGACATAAACCTTGAGCTCTGCATTCTCCTGCTCGGGAGTAAATCCATGCTTGATTGCATTTTCTATAAACGGCTGAAGCAGCAGCTTATGCACTATGGCATTCTGTGCATCCGGCTCAACAAATGCGTTATAGGAGAAGCTGTTCTTGACCCTGTACTGCTGAAGATAGATATATTTTCTGAGCCACTCCATCTCATCCCTGATGGTAACTTCTCCGTTGCTGTTTACTATGGCATAGCGCAGGATGTTGGCAAGGGCGCTTATTGCATTGCTTATATCGTACTCATCCTTGTCTATCGCCATCCAGTTGATGGTATCCAGCGTGTTGTACAGAAAGTGCGGATTTATCTGTGCTTCAAGTGCAGCAATCTGAGCTTCCTGCTGATTTGTCAGCGCCACATTGAGCTTTTTCATCATGTCGTTAAAAGCATCTGCTATAGTCTCAATCTCCGCCGGCATCGCCTTGTCTTTTTCCGCGCGGACAGACAGATCGCCGTTTCTTGCCTGCTTCATTCTGCCTGTGACGTAGTTGACGGACTTAACAAGATTTGCCGAAAGTCCTGTGGACATCAGGACAACAACCACCATCGCCAGAACTCCGACAACGGCAATAAGAAACAGCTGTCTTCTCTGAAGTCTTGTAAGCTCCGACAGGCTTGTGACATTTACAACATCCCAGGAGAGCTCATCGTCATGCATGAGAAATACCGCAGCTTCTTTAGCCAGCTGAGGATAGTTTTTGTGTAAAAAGAGCTCGTAGTCGGAAAGTCTCTTTTCATCTGAGCCGGACACATCCGTAACAGGTGTTCCGATGACCCCTGCTTCATCTCCGAAAGTGACTATCTGTCCTTTATCATCAACTAAAAAATTAAAGATTCCCGTATCATCACTGGAGCTTAAGCATATATCTTTAAGAAAGTCCTCATCCACGCTTATGATAACGACTCCGCAATCCTTGGCAAGGCTCTTGTAATCGATTATCCTGTGGGCGATGTGGAAAAGATAGTAATCCTTTTTTGCAAAGTTTGTTCCGAATTCCGTGGGATACACATGCACTCCGTTATCCCTTGAAATATCCATGTAAAGCTCATCCTCAGTCTTGCTGAAATTATCCATCCAGGAGCTTTTATACGTTGCGGGAGTCATCTGTTCATACGTCACAAACTCTCCCCCCGGTGTGATAACAGATACAGCCCTGATATAGTCTTTGGTGTAAAGGAGCGAACTCATAAACCGTCTCATCTGGTTTACAGCCACAGCTTCGTTTGTGCCCTCATCAATCTCAAACACCCACTTTACCATGTTGTCGTCGGTGTAGAGCTGATAGAGGACGTCCTCATATGCATCCAGGGAAATGTTCAGATTATTATCCAGCTGTTTTAAGCTGCTCTTAGACATCATCTCAGCGTTTCGAGAAAGAGTCGCAGATATGCTCATATATGAAAAGACTCCCAGTATCACGATAGGAAGCATGGAAGTCAGAATAAAGACCCTGATAAGTCTGTTTCGCAGGCTCGTTTTTTTCATACCAATCCCCACCCCAAAATGAAAAATCAGAGGATAATATCTCCTCTGATTTATCATATATTCCACGGCCATTCGTTTCAAGAATTATCCTTTTACTGCTCCGTTTGTCATTCCGCTTATAATATAGTTCTGCATGAAGATAAAGATAAGCGTTACCGGTATGATAGCCACGATGGCAAAGGCAGTCAGATAGCTCCACTTGGTTCCGTACTGTCCCATGAAATTAAATATGCCGGCTGTGATAGGTCTTTTCTCCTGATCCAGGATAAATGTCATGCCGTATGCAAGGTCTCCCCAGGCATAGAGGAATGAAAAGATCGCACACACAATAACTCCCGGCTTTGCCACAGGAACAAGTATTTTCATAAACGCCATCATCCTTGTGCATCCGTCGATGTAAGCAGCCTCCTCAAGGGCCTTTGGAATCGACGCAAAGTAGTTTTTGAGGATCAGCACGGAAAACGGAATTCCGATGGTAGCATCTGCAAGGACAGGTGCCCACCATGTGTTGTAGATCTTCATATTCCTGAACATTATGAACATAGGTGTCAAAAGAACCGATACCGGCAGCATCTGTGTTACGAGAAAGCCAAGCAGCATGGCTTTTCTGCCGACAAACTTGTACCTTGCGATGGCATAGGATGCAGGAACAGCAAGTACTACCGCGATCAGCATCGCCCCCGTTGAGATCACGAAGCTGTTAAAGAACGACTTGAACATGTTAAAGTCACCGTTCTCTATCTGAGCTGCGTAGGACCTGGTGTTGAGTTCATGCGGATACCATGTAGGAGGTATTATGAATATTTCTTTTTCCGTCTTAAAAGATGTTATAAGTGTCCAGAACAATGGGAAAAGCAGCAGTACCAGGATCACCACCGATACGATGCATAAGATCACATTGCTCTTTCCTGTTATTTTCTTCTCGTCCATCAGTCTTCCTCCCCCTGCATTGTAATCTTCAGATATAACAGTCCCACAATAAACAGTATCAGAAACAGTACATTCGCAACCGTCGATCCCTTGCTGTACTGGAACAGATCAAAGGAGAGCTTGTAGGAATAGGTGGAAAGAAGATGCGTTGAATTAACAGGTCCGCCTTCAGTCATTACATAAACAAGATCGTACACCTTGAAGGTGTAGATAAATCCAAGTACCAGCACCGACTCGATGGTTGGACGAAGGAGCGGCAGCGTTATCTTTATCAGCTGCTGCCATCCGTTTGCACCATCAACCGATGCGCTCTCGTAAAGCTCCTGAGGTATGGTGGTAAGGCCTGTCGCCAAAAGTATTGTATTAAAGGGAATTCCTATCCAGACATTGGCTGCAACCACCGCTATCATAGCTGTCCTCGGCGTCGTCAGCCACTCAACATTATTCTGAATGAGATGCAGGCACTTTAAGATATAATTGATGATTCCGACATCTGTGGAGAACATGAACTTGAACATCAGAGCAGTGACCGTCATTGGCATCATCCATGGTATCATGGTAAGACCTCTGACTGTCTTTGCAAATGTGAAGTTCTTATTGAACAAAAGAGCCAGTAAAAATCCGATAAGGAACTGGAATATCAGACAATAGACAGTAAACTTTAAGGTGTTTCCCATCGCCTTCCTGAACACCTCATCCCCGAATATCTGCAGGTAATTTGTGAATCCGACAAAGTGCTTCTGGCCATGCACCAGATTTTTTACCGATACATCCTGAAAACTTAAAATGAGGTTACTGAGTATCGGATACCCGACAAAAACCAGCATATATAAAAATGCAGGAAGAATGAACAACAATCCTGCATTTTCATATCTGAAAAAATCTTTTACTTTTTTCATCTTCTTCCCCTTTTCAATATTTCTTTTTCTAAATAATACCTTGGGAAAAGAGATATCAAAACACGAGAAATCTGAAAAAGGTGGAATATTCTAATGTGGTTTTGGCATCACTTCAAAGACTTTCTGTACTCGGCAGGAAGCATGCCGGTAACATCCCTGAAGACTTTGCTGAAGTACTTGGGATCGGAATACCCGACTCTCTCTGCTATCTCATAGAGCTTCATACCGGTTCCCACCAAAAGCTCCTTGGCTTTGCCGATGCGGTAATTTCTGATATAGGTGCTGAAGTTTTCTCCGGTTTCCTTGTGGAACTGAGTCCCGAGATACTCAGGTGTGATCGAGAGCCTCTCTGCGATCTCATCCAGGGTTATTCCGGTGTGATAAAATTCGTGGATCATGCTCTTGGCGCGTTTTACCGTGAGAGTTTCCGCATCGGAAGCAACTTCCGTAACAGTCAGCATATCTGTGATATCGCTGCAGACAGCCAAAAGCTCTGATCTTAATTTGGCATTCATAATGCTGTCCAAAAGCTTTTGCTGCTGAAGCTCAGCCACCCTCTCATTTCCTATGTCCTTGGCTATCTCAATCACCGACCAGATAAATCTGACAAAGCACTCTTTGATCTCCCGGGGGTCGTAGACCTTTCCGTCGTGGAAGCTCTCCTCAAATTCATCCATGATCTTTTTTTCCAGCACAAAGTCTGATGCACAGACAGCTGTCTTCATTCTGGCTTCAAGATCCTGCGGATAAACGCACAGTGATGTCTGTACCTGGGTGATCTTTGGATAGGATATCAGGACATCTTTTTCAAAAGAGATATTCCAGTCCATGTAAGGGTATAGATCGTTTATACCGGTGCTTATACCATCAAGGCCTGCACACTCTGTGAATCCCATTGCCGAGTTTCCCTTCAGCTTATGCAGAAGCTGGAACTGGATCCATCTCTCAAAGTCAGTTGCACTGTTATACTTATAAACTATTGCTATCAGGGATTTCCTGTACTCCATATCAAGGATCAGATAGTTTATGTCTTCATAAAAAGAAAGAGAGTTCGAGAGCTCTTTTTGCTCCCTCTGCCACCGGCTTTCATACTGATTCCCAAGATAGTCGCACAGGATTATGAATTTCTGTGTTCCGATAATGCCATAGTTCTTCCTTAGATACTTTTCCACTTCATCATCTGCAGTCATGTGGCCGCCGATGATCTCTCGCATCACCTGATCCAGTGTCCCCACTGCCTGAGGCTTTTTCCTCTTATCCTCTTCCATCTGATGCCTGATGTTCTCAAGAGCTGTTGAAAAATCGGATATATTAAGAGGTTTGAGAAGATACTCGGTAACTCCCAACTTCATTGCGGTTCTTGCATATTCAAATTCCGAATAGGCACTGAGCACGATGGCCTTGATGTCAAGCCCCTCGTCGCTAATAGCCTGAAGCATCTGAAGGCCGTCCATCTCCGGCATCTGAACATCGGTTATTACAAGGTCAGGCTTTTTTTCCCTGCAGACTTCAAGCCCCTGCCTGCCGTTTTCAGCCTCACCCACTATTTCATACTCATCTCCCAGTTTTCCAAGGAGTTTAAAGAATCCTTCCCTGATTCTGACTTCATCCTCAACAATTACTATACGCATACTGCCATCCCCCACAGGCCCTTTTATTTATCAGCCTTCTTTTTTCATATTAACATGACTGCAATAAAAAAGGAGCAGACAATTATCTGTCTGCCCCTGTAATTACTTTATTGTTCATGCCTCTTCTGAAGGAAGTTCAACCTTGAAGTACTTAACGTTTGCTGTGAGCTCTTCTGCAATCTTCTGAAGATCACGAGCCTGCTCAACAACAGATTCCATGTTTGTATCAAGCTGCATAAGAGATGCCGATGTCTCCTGAGTTGATGCTGCGTTTTCCTCTGAAATACTTGAGAGAGACTCAACAGAGTTCATGATATTCTCCTTATCGGAGTTCATGGTGTTAACCAGCTCTACGATCTGCTTGTTGCCTTCCTCAGTCTCCTGAAGGAGTGCGAGCATCTGATCGAAGGACTCACTCATCTCCTCAAGAGCTACTGTCTCATTGGTTATGGCACCCTTGATAGCCTCTGTGAGCTCTTTATTCTTATTGGAATAATCTGTAATTGTCGAGAGCATGTTGGTGATCTCACCGGCAAGGTTATTGGTATCTCCTGCCAGATCCTTGATGTTGTCGGCAACTACTGCAAATCCCTTACCAGCTTCTCCCGCTCTTGCAGCTTCGATCGAAGCATTCAGTGCAAGAAGATTGGTCTGGCTGGCGATGGAGATAATGGATTCAGCTGCTGTGGTGATCTGTGCAACTACATTTGCTGTCTCATTAACAGAGTCTGCCACCTGAGTAGCCATCTCATCGTTTTTCTGATCCTGCTGCTTGATCTGCTCAAGCTGATCCTTAACTCTCGTAGACTCCTCATAAACCTGACGACCCTTGTCCAGATTGGAGTTTGCAGACTCCAGAACATTGTCAACGGAGGATCCCATACTTACGGTTACGGAAGATGTGCTCTGTACATCCTCTGCCATTGCAGTTGCACCTGTTGCCAGGTCATTAACAGCAGAGCTGATGTCGGTAGTAGTCTTCTGTGAACTTGAAATGCTGTCCTTGGCAAGCTCAGCCTTGGTGTTTACGCTGTCTGCGTGGTCAATGACTCTTGCAAGAGCATTCCTGAGCTCATGTCTCATGGACTCCAGTGCCGTCAATATATTGTTAAACTCATTGATAAAGCTGTTTGCCTTGATCTTGGTTACAAAATCGCCCTCTGACATTCTCTGTACATCTGCTGTCATGCCCTTTAAGGACTTAAGGATGTTCATTATGATAATAACTGTTGCAACAAGAAGGATGATCGCGATTATCATGAATGTGATGAAGATCATCAGGATGCTTCTGCTTGTCTGCTGGGAATTTATTTCCTTCTCTTCTACAGCCCATGCCTCAACAATATCGGACATATCGCTGATACAGTCTCTTGTTGCATTAAACTCATTAACAAACTGCTCAACATCACCTGATCCGGTTGATACATCATAAGAAGCAAGCCACTTGTTATACTGAGCAGTAAAATTATTACTCATATCTGAAAAGGAATCGTTGTCGTCATTCCTTAACTGATTAAAGAGATAGTCATCATTCCTTGCAAGAGAAGCTGCTTCAGTTACTCCATCAAGAGCCTGCTTGGCATTAGAGTTAAAGTCATCTATATATCCCTGCTTGGCAGCATCATCAATGTACTGATCGTATGCCAGTTTTTGAGTTGCAGCAAGCATAGCCTGATACAGATCTCTGTCTGCATTTATAAGGTCTGAACTGATGGTATAGAGCATATCATAATAAACATGCTCATCCTGAGCCTCAATAGCTCTCATACGGGAACTTCCTATAAGCACACTTGCAAGAAGAGCAAGGGCCAATGCTGCTGTTGCAAGCATCAGCATCAGTCCCAGTGGGGCGCTAAAGCCATTTTTCTTGTTCATTCAAACTACCTCCTTCTCAATCGAATCTACAGAATCATTCTATATCTTTCCGGAAGGAAATACTTATAAATATTCGATATTTAATAATAATTTTATATGTTTTCAAGTTTTTCTCTGATGAGACTATTGGTGCGTTCTATCTCCTCCAGAAGGTTTCTTGCAGACATTCTGATCGCGCCTGCGCTCATGACTATCACCTGTTCAATGGCATCGGAGGTTGCAACTGTAACCTTGTATTTTTTTCCGATTTCATGGGCAGCTTTCTCTATATATTGATCTGCGGTCTCTGCTTCTTTTGTATAAATAATCACAAGGCCGCCCCTGTCCTCCACGTGTTCCCTACCACCGGGAACCTTATACGCATCGAATACCAATAGCACCTTTTCCCTTCTAAAGCCCTGGAAGTTTACCAGTGTGTCGATGAGAGTATCCCTGGCTGCTTTCAGGTCATCTTTTGCCAGAGCCGCCATTTCAGGAGAGGCATAGATGATGTTGTAGCCATCCACCAAAAGATATTCCTTGTACTCATCCGGGTTCTGACCTTTTGTATTCTCGTACTTTTCGCGCTTTTTATTCTCGACCTCCAGGTCCCTTCTGGCTTCTTTTTCCTCGGGAGTCATGGCAGTGTAAGTGGTGGCCGTTTCAACGTATCTCGGCTTGACAGCCCCGTAGGTCCGCTCAAATATTGCCTTTAATTCCTTGTCCTCCATGCGAAGTCTTTCTTCTATTTCGTCAAAAGACCTCTCGCCATCATCCTGTTTTCTGAGCCTTGCCTGAAGCTTCTCCAAAGCTTCCATATCAATGCTGTCAGAGAGATCAGTCTTTTTGCTGATCCCGTCAGGGTTCCATCCGGAATCCACATGCATATAGTTTCTTACTTCGCTCCAGGGTATAACAGTTCCTGCCCCGTGCATGCAAAAGACAGAGTCTGCTGAGTTGTCGATATCAAACTCCGGATCGTAGTTTTTCAATTCAAGTACCTCTTTAGTATTGTGACAGGGTGCATAGCCGCTGAGGGTTGTGAATATCTTTCCCTCTCCCCTTGTATAGGAAGAGAGGGTTGTGCTGTAATCTCCAAGACATGCTGCCGGAACTGTGCCGGTGATGATAGATTTTCCTCCCTCTATATCAGGTGATGATACCGTTCCGTTCATACGCTGCATGTCACTTAAAGCTCTTCCCACAAATTCCTGCGGAAGCTCTATGCGATAATCAAACACAGGTTCAAGCAGAATACTGTTTGCCTGCATAAGTCCCTGTCTTATCGCACGATAAGTGGCCTGTCTGAAGTCTCCGCCCTCTGTGTGTTTCTCGTGGGCTCTTCCTGCAAGCAGAGTTATCTTTATATCCGTGATCTCGGATCCTGTCAGGACACCGAGATGTTTTTTCTCCATAATATGTGTCTGAATAAGCCTCTGCCAGTTAAGAGCAAGATCATCAGTGCTGCAGACGCTGTCTGCTACAATTCCGCTACCCGGCTCACCGGGCTCAAGCAGGAGATGTACCTCAGCGTAGTGCCTAAGAGGCTCATAGTGTCCGACGCCTTCCACGGGTGCCGCTATTGTCTCCTTATATACGATGTGTCCTGGGCCAAAGCCAACATCCAGATTAAAACGACTCTTTATAAGGTGCTTAAGGATCTCCTTCTGAACTTCGCCCATGGTCTGAACCACGATCGACTTTGTGGACTCTACGTAATTGAGAAGAAGCATCGGCTCCTCTTCCTCCAGAGCCTTAAGTTTGCCGTATACCTGTATTGCATCGACTTCCTCAGGAAGAATAAGAGTAGATGAAAGAATGGGCTGAAGAACCTCTGTCACAGTCTCGCCCTCCAAGATCCCGAGTCCCTCCCCTGCTCTTGTTCCCGATAGACCCGTCACGGCACAGATCATTCCTGCCTCTGCCTCTTTTACAGCAGTATACTTGTCTCCTGAATAAAGCCTTATCTGATCTATCTTGTCATCGCCTATCTGGTCTCTGACCTTAAGACTTCCGCTGATAATCTTCATATGAGTCAGCCTGTTGTTATTCTCATCACGGCTGATCTTAAATACACGGGCCCCGAAAGCATCCGACACGCGATTTTCAGAGGTCTCATCTGATGCAGGAATATACTCCGCCACCAGGTCCAAAAGCTCTTTTACCCCATCCATCTTAAGTGCCGATCCAAACCTGCAGGGAAAGCACTTACGCGCTCTGATCAGACGTACGATGTCATTCTTATTGACGGCCCCGCCTTCCAAAAAGCTTTCCAGCAGCTCATCATCGCATACTGCAATCTCCTCCTGGGTCTCAGCATCTGAAACAGAACCGGAAAAATCCACAACATGGCTGCTAAGATCGCTCTTAAGAGCAGCCATGATATCATCCTTGCTGATTCCCTGAGCATCAGTCTGGTCCATTTTATTAACAAAGATTATTGTGGGAACTTTGTAATGAGACAGAAGCTTGAAAAGAAGCTTGGCCTGACTGGTAACCCTGTCCGGGGCACTGATGACAAGAACTGCCACATCAAGGACCTGAAGAGTTCTCTCCATTTCCGGAGAAAAATCCGCGTGTCCCGGCGTATCAAGAAGGGTAAAATTTATTCCTTCATATTCAAACATAGCCTGCTTGGAAAATATAGTTATCCCGCGGCTTCTCTCAAGTTCATAGGTATCAAGGAAGGTGTCCCTGTGGTCTACTCTTCCCATATTTCTGATTGCTCCGGAGAGATACAAAAGTCCCTCTGAAAGCGTTGTTTTACCGGCATCAACATGAGCCAGAATACCGATTGTTAAATTATTTGACATACTCTTTTACTCTCTTACAGGTTCTGCTCCAAGCTCTGCAAGTATCTTGCTTGCGCCCTTAATCTTCTCCTTATACTTTGTCAGAAACGCTCTGTGGAGCACCGTACTCTCTTTTTCAAGCCCAAATCGCTTTGGGATTTCATAGGTCACTTCCATTATATCCTGTGCAAGTCTGGTGGCTGCCCCAGCTTCACTCATCGACATTATTCCGAACACAGCCGTTGAATAAGCTTTTGATGACAGACATGAGTCAATAAAGTGATCTGCAAACCCAAGAAGTTTTTCTTCCATATCACCGCTGTTTCCCGGTGACATGAGAACAGAAATGTGCTCTTGCATTTCTCTTTTAAGCTTCCTTGCATTAAGGAAATTAATGCTGGTTCTTCCGATGACCTGGATCATGAGCCAGGCCTTCATCTCTTCTGCATATTTATTTTCAATTTCGTTATTACCCATAATTACCTCTGCTAGATATAGTTGCTTTGCAATCTATTATACAATATCTGTCACCGATTCTTAAAAGAATATAAATTGTAACGGTATTTGGTATATAATTATTCGCTCAATGCTATAATTGTCTTTACTAGCTTTATTTATTTTCCAATTTATCTTTTTGAACAGGAGATGAAAAAATGAGTGCTAATGAGGCAAAAACATCTGCAAAAACTTCTGTGAAGAAAAAGAACAAGAAGATCAGTACCAAGCTCCTTACGTACATACTTCCTGTTGTTATCATCACAGTAATGGCACTGGTTAACATTGCAGCATCTGTTTCCAAAAACAGAATGACTGAGATGGCCACAGAAACACTTGAGTCCTCTATTTCAAACCAGGCGGACAATATCAACGCATGGTTGAGCGAGAACCTCCAGTATTTCACAACGGTAAAACATACAATAGAAAGTCAGAATCCTTCTGAAGCGGAGCTTGTTCCCGTTCTGGATACTTATTATGGCTATAACGACAACGCTCCTAATGGCTTCTATGTCGGAACAAGTGACGGCAAGTTTTACAAAGCTAACGAGTCCGATATGGTTGCCGGAGATGTAACGGGCTCTACCTGGTTCAAGCAGGGGCTTAGCAGGATTAGAATGGCATACGGTACAGCCTACACAAATGAAGCCGGAGAGACAGTTATCAGTGCTACAGGTATCTTAAACGATGGCTCTGATAATATCAAAGTCATCGGCGCTGACGTTACCCTTAACAAAATAATGATCATTGTTAACTCCGGTGTAAAGATGGAGGACGCAAGTTCCTTCCTTGTAGATACCAACGACTACAAGATACTTGCACACAGAGATAACACCATAATGGGCACGACACTTGCTGAGACAAACTCAAATCCTCTTCTTGCAGGAGCTGCTAAATCCATCATAGGCGGAGATCTCACAAGTAAAGAGATTGCAGATAACATGGTTGCCTTCAAAGAAATCCCCGGAACAGACTGGGTGCTTGTATCCTACATTCCCACAAGCATAATCCTTAAGTCTGTATCACAGATGGGCTTTATTCTGTTTGTAGTTGGTGCCATTGCCATCGTTCTCATTGTAATACTTATTCTTTTCGTAGTAAGGAAAGTTATCGCACCACTTGGAAATATTTCCAACAACATCGCTTCAATGTCAGAGGGTGACTTTACAATTGATATCGATCACTCCAGTAACGATGAGATTGGTCTTATGGGAAGCAAGGTTTCAGAGTTTGTCGCTTCCATGAGAAACATGCTCTCCAGTATCAGCCAGGAATCTGACAAGCTGCAGGAAGAGTCAGACAACTCTGACAGAGTTTCAAAGACCATGTACGAAGCATCGCAGTCGCAGGCTGAAGCAATGCAACAGCTCAATGAAACAGTTGACCAGCTGGCTACTGCCGTTAATGATATAGCTCAGAATGCCACAACTCTTGCGCAGGTTGTCGCAGACACAAGAGAAAACAGTGATAAAGCTAATGAGAGTATGAAAGAGACAGTCGGTATCTCCCAAAAGGGACGCGAAGATATGGAAAAACTCAGCGTTGCCATGGAAGGTATTTCAGATGCCAACGAAAGGCTTGTTGAGTCCATCAATAAGGTTGGCTCTGCATCTGAAGAGATCACCAATATTGTAGGCATGATCAGTGAAATTGCTGAAGAAACAAACCTCCTTTCACTGAATGCTTCAATCGAAGCAGCAAGAGCCGGCGAAGCAGGAAAGGGATTCGCAGTTGTTGCAACGCAGATTGCGAAGCTTGCTCAGACTTCTGCTGAGAGTGCAAACAATATTTCAAATCTTATCGACGAGGTTCACAAGCTTATCGGAGATGCAGTAGGCCAGGCACATGCCAGTGCTGACAGCATCGAAGAAAATTCCGAACTCATACATATCGCAGTTGGAACCTTCGATCAGATCTATACAAATATTCAGGAATCCAACGGCCTTATCGAAGCCATGATTGAAGACATTGAGAAGGTTGATGACGTAGCAACCAATGTAGCTGCCATCTCCGAAGAGCAGGCAGCCAGTGCTGATGAGATTCTTGCAACCAGTGAAAACATGGTTGAGATGGCTAACAATATCACAAAGAGCAGCCAGGATGTTGCAGATAATTCACATGAGCTTGCTTCCACATCGCAAACTCTTACATCCTATGTTCAGAAGTTTAAGATTTAAGGAGGCATGGAATATAATGAAAAATACAAAATTTAAAAAATTATTTGCATGTCTTTTGACAAGTATTGTTTTTGCAGTTTCTGTTATGGGCTGCGGAAGCTCATCATCAGGCGGAGGCGGCTCAACCAATGGTTCCGGGATAAAGGTTTATTTCTCAACCATTACTCTTGATAACTTCAAAACACTGGTTATGAACGGCGTAATTGATGCCGGAGCCAAAACCGGAGTTACAGTCGATTGCGGAGAACCCTGTGATACAGTTGACGCCCAGGTTGCACAGATCTCACAGGCAGCCAAATCCGGCTACGACTGTATCATCTGTAATCCCGTAAATGCTGATACAGCTCTTCAGCTGGAAGTTGCAGCAGGCGGCATTCCTATCCTGTTCACAAATACCGAGCCCGATGCAGCATATCTGAAGGCCGATAAATACATGTATGTTGGAAGTTATGAAGTTGATGCCGGAATGATGCAGGCTGAATATGTCTGGAACAAGCTTGGTAAACCTTCAAGCATTAACATCTGTCTCTTCTCTGGTCAGCCCGGACATCCGGCAGCACTCGGAAGAACCAAAGCCGTTAAAAAGTACTTCAAACAGCAGGGTGTAAATGTGAACTTTGCATTTAATGATACAGCTTACTGGAATACTCAGAAAGCTTGTGATGAGTTTAAGCTCTTCTTAAAGACAAATCAGCCTTATGACTGCGTTATCTGCAATAATGACGATATGGCACTTGGCGTAGTTCAGGCAATGCAGGAGCTCGGCATGGATCCTCAGGCCGTTCCTGTTGTCGGAGTAGATGCTACAGTTGCCGGCTGTGAGTCCATCCTTGCAGACGGAATGCAGTTCACAGTACTTCAGGATGCAGGCGCTCAGGGCGCTGCCTGTGTAGAAACAGCCATCGCCATCGCCAAGAAAGGCACAGCTGCCGATGTTACAGGCGTTACCGAAGACGGCCTCTATGTATGGGTTCCATTCTCACCTGTAGATAAGTCCAACGCAGCACAGTACAAGTAATCTATATGACTGTCATAATATTCATTTGATCCCCTTGTGGCGTCTTTTCATATATTGCGGAACGTAATATATGGAGAGGCGCCACTTTTTGTATAAGCGGCGCCTCTGTCATCTTCATCTCTTCACAGGTATCACAGCAGCTCTATAAGCCCCCTGATTCCCTTCTGCTCATATATCTTTCTGTAATATGAAACCTCATCTTTTATGATGAGATCGATCTGCTTCATTCCAAGAAGCTCTACGGGAGCCTTATCGTCAGTCATTATGTGACCCTTTCCCGCATAGTTCTGAGCTGTGCTCATGACTTTCTGCATCATAGCTGTGAGGTCAACATTTTCCTCCATATTTGCGTTTGTTCCCAGTCTTACCATGAAATCATCCGCGTCTGTTGCAAAGAGTTCCTTGTTTGTTGCATTCGGAACATCTACAACCGTAACATTATTAAATACATGACTTATAGTATCCGCGAGATAAGTATTGATGCTTGCTTCCCCTGCATCTGCCTCACCGTCAAACCCTTCATCACTGTACATGTTCATGTTTACGACCATAACTCCGCCGGGAGCAAGGTGCTCCTTGACCATGGTAAAGAACTCAACCGATGACATCTGGAAAGGAATTGTGATGTCCTGATAAGCATCAACCATGATGACATCGTACAGTTCCTTATCTGCAGCAAGATATGCTCTTCCATCATAGGTTGTAACTTTGGCATCCTCAGGAAGCTGGAAATACTCATGAGCCAGATCAGTGATCTTGTCATCAATCTCAACTCCCTCTACATTTACATTGTCAAAATATCTTGAAAGCTGAGTCGCATAGGTTCCGGAGCCCATGCCCAGGATAAGTACGTTGCAATCCTCTCCCGCTGCCTCTTTTTCCTTGACTCCTGCCATATACGGAGCAGCCAATGCATAATCATAATACATTCCGGTAAGAGCACCGTCTTTGATAAGTATGGACTGAACACCAAATAATACATTTGTAGAAAGGATTACTGTCCTGTCTGTCTCTTTGACCTGAAGATAATTGTAAACCGACTCACCTTCGTAAGTAAGTCCACTCTCCCAGAATGCAAAGCTGGTATTGTGGCCAAAAGCGATGCAAAGCACAAAAACCAGGATACCAGCTATGATCCTTGTCATATCACTTTTGGCCAGAGATTTTTTTCCTTCAGCCGGGCTTAAAAAATACACAACAACAAGCGCAAGTAAAACGCCTGCAAATATCAGGAATGTCACTGCAGTTCCTACCGCAGGAATGGTAACAAATGTGGGAACGAAAGTACCTATGATACTTCCTACCGTATTTGACGCACCAAGTGTTCCGATTATCTTACCGTTATCGTCAAGTGAGTCTGTGGTGTACTTGGCAAGAGACGGTGTAACTGTTCCCAAGAGGAAAAGCGGAAATACAAACACCACCATACATGCTGCAAAAGCTGCTATAACCAGGAAGTTGCTGTTGACTGTAAAAATGATCAGAGCGGAAATTCCTATAATAATGTACTTACCAACCACCGGTATCAGACCGATCCAGATGGCTGCAATAAGAATTCTGCGATAGAGCTTATCGGGATTTGGATCCTTGTCCGCTTTCCTGCCGCCGTAGATATTACCCAGAGCCATGGCGATCATGATAGTCCCGATAATAATAGTCCACACAATCTGTGAAGAACTAAAATACGGCGCCAGGAGCCTCGATGCTCCCAGTTCCACTGCCATAACGGACATTCCCGCAAAGAATTCCGTCAGGTACAAAAACAATTTGTTCTTTAAAATACTTCTGTTGTTCAAAACAATAACCTCCCCTGATTTGGGCTAATCTTTCCTCGAATATTTATACCATATTTGAACTCTAATTAAAACCTGCGATTCCAAGTATTATAATAGAATTAACAGCATTCAAAGGGGGGCAAATATGAAAACAGGTTCAAAGACAAATCCCGTATCATTCTGGATTCTGGTATGGCTTCTGGGTCTTGCCGGACAGCTGTGCTGGAACATTGAAAATCAGTGGTTTAACACCTTCGTGTACGCCAAGATTGCCAAGGATCCCACCATAATATCCTGGATGCTTGCAATATCCGCTCTTGCCACCACTGTCTCAACATTCCTCTTCGGTTGTATCTCTGACAGAAGGGGCAATCGTAAGACCCTTATTTCCCTGGGCTATATTCTCTGGGGCGTCTTCACTATTCTCTTCGGAACAACTGAGTTTTTGGGCAAAAGAAATAGCGACACAGCAGCTTTTGTCGGAATCGCTTTTGCTGTTATCGCTGCCGATGCCATAATGAGTTTCTTTGGTTCCATGGGCAATGATATCGGATTTAATGCCTGGATAAACGAAAAGAATATTTAAAGCACCGCGAGCTTGTTTTCGTAAACCTTATGCTGGCTGTCTACTTTATTTCATTTAATGTATACTTCTCGCACCTTGGAAACTTCATGATCTACTATCTCGGTTTCACAGCAGATACCATGGGTCTTATTGAAGGCGTGGGACTTTTACTTGCCATGTTCACATCAATTCCTGCCATCAGATTCATACGTAATGACAAGTCCTCTTTGATCATTCTGTTTGCTGTTGTGATAAACGCTATAGGCCTTCTTGTTATAGGTCTTCTGGTTTCTCCTGAAAACGTAAATCCTTCTACCATCTGGAATCCCATGCTCCTTATCGGAGTCCTCCTTGTGGGCATCGGCTACATTCTCTTTCTGCAGACAATTACTGTCTGGTCAAAGAGGCTTTATCCCGAGGACGCCAGAGGCCAGTTTGAGGGCATCCGCATCATCTTCTACGTGCTGATTCCCATGGTGGTTGCACCTCTTATCTCAAACCCGATCATCAAGAACAATGGTGAGATCATCGATGAAAACGGCTTTACTGCTTATCTTCCCACGAATACGCTGTTCCTGGCAGGCGTTGTCATCGTGCTCCTCACCCTAATCCCTCTCTGGGCTGCAAATAAAGCACATAAGTAATTTTTTATCCTTCTTTAAGTTTGGATTTAGGTTACCATGCCATAATGAGTCCAGAAAGAGAGGAAAACAAAAATGATTAAAAAAGGAAAAATCACCACAGCCCTGATGACTGTATTCTTCGTAGCAGCACTTACACTTACAGCATGTTCTTCATCAAATGTAAGCGACATGCTTTCATCAACAACCGCAACTGAATCCACATCCGACACAACAGAGCCTTCTTCAGAAAAAGAGCTCTCGGAGTCCGTAACAAATACACAGGATGAAAATCTTTCTTCCTCATCTGCTTCAGCCCGTTCAGATACACTGCTGGATACTTCGGATCTCTTTTCCGAAAGAGACCTTGAACAGGAAGCTGATCTGACAGATGCTTACTATATGACACTTGAAAGCGGCGAAAACATCAGCATCACACAGGAAGGTGTATATGTGATCAGCGGAACAGCAACTGATGTTACCATAACTGTTGAAGCTGCGGATACGGATAAAGTGCAGATTGTACTTGATGGTGCAAGCATCACAAACACAACTTCACCTGCAATCTATGTAAAGAGCGCAGACAAAGTATTTGTAACAACTGATGGTACCAGCACTCTCAAGGTTACAGGAACATTCACAGCAGACGGTACAACAAGCCTTGATGCAGTTATCTACTCAAAGTCAGACCTTGTCCTCAACGGAACAGGAACCCTTAACATTGAATCATCAGCCAACGGTATCTCAGCCAAGGACGATCTCAAGGTCACAGGCGGAACCTACAATATCACAGCAACAGAAGATGCTGTTGAAGCAAATGACTCCATAAGGATCTACGACGGAACATTTGACATAACAAGTAAAAAAGATGCTTTCCACAGCGAGAATTCAGATGACAACACTCTTGGCTATGTATATATCCAAGGCGGAACATTCAAGATAAATGCCACGGACGATGGTATTCAGGCCACAACAGTCCTCATGATAGACGGCGGAACTTTCGATATCACTGCAGCTGAAGGTCTTGAAGCAACCTACGTGCAGATCAACGACGGAACTATAACCATCGAAGCTTCTGATGACGGAATCAACGCAACCCAGAAGAGCACAGCTTACGATGTTGTGATCGAAGTAAACGGCGGAGACATCACTGTCAACATGGGTGCCGGAGACACAGACGGTTTTGATGCCAACGGAAATATCTACATCAACGGCGGAACAATCTCAGTTACCGGAAACTCAGCCTTTGACTGGGACGGCGAAGCTCAGTTAAATGGCGGAACAGTTACAGTAAACGGCGAAGAAATAACAGAGCTCACCAACCAGATGATGGGCGGCATGGGCGGATTCGGCGGAGGCCGTGGCGGAATGGGTGGTCAGATGCCTAATGGCGAGATGCCTGAAGGCTTTGATGGCCAGATGCCTCAGGATGGTCAGATGCCCGAAGGCGGACAAATGCCAAACGGTCAGAACGGTCAGTTCCCCGGAGGCGGAAAAGGCGGCAGAATGAACGGCCAGATGCCAAATAACCAGAACACAACAGAAAGCAGCTCCGAAAGCAGTCAGGGTTAATTTCACAATCACACTAAAAAGGTGCCTGCCCTCTTTTGGGCAAGCACCTTTCTGATAATTCACATATTGTTTTAATTTATCAATTACCTTCAGCAGTCATTCCGAACTTATTGCCAAGGTACATGAATCCTGCAAAGCCACTCTCATCAAAAAGTGGTGTCAGGTCTG
>CAMORK010000025.1 GCA_946623755.1 uncultured Butyrivibrio sp.
GCGAATGACCACATCATCTTTTCTGACAGACTCTTCCAGAATTTTTGCAGCCTTCCTGATCGCTTCATCACCGCCACGATGTCCGACTGTATCATTGACCTGCTTGAACAGGTCGATATCAGCCATGACTACTGCCATGCACGGTTTAAACACGAGCTTATCATCCAGAAACTTCCTGTTGCGGATTTGGGAAAGAGAATCCACATAGAGCTCTGTCTCAAATTCAGAGATCATCTTCTGCTGAGCCAGGTTCTGAAGCTTGGCATCTGTGGTATCCATGCAGCCATAGACGATATGTGCAAGACTTCCGTCCTCATCCCGATCTCCAACCATGAAGACACCGTTAAACCAACGGTTTGCGCTTTCACTGTAGAATTCCATGCTTGTTGATCCATGTTCTTCTATTGCAGCAAGAATAGTGTCCTTATTAAGCCAGTCATATAGACTCTGGCGGAAGCTCTCTGCCACTGAAGAGTCAACATTATTCTTAAGGAACTGTATAGCATCCGGAGCCTTAGGAACCATTTCAACATATTCATTGGTACTTATCATTCTGTAACTCATATCGCTGACATCAATAAATAAAGAGAAATTAAAGACCTTACCGATGGCTTCAATTATCTTTACATGTTCTTCGAGCTCCTGCTGCGCTGTGATATCACGGTAGCACCCCATGTAGATTTCCAGTGAGCCGTCATCAGGGCGTCTTATAAATCTTCCGGCTCCGGTAACCCAGATGATATTACCGTCTTTTTTCTGCATCCGATATGTAGCGTGGGTAATATCCGGCAGTTCACGATGCTTTTTTACCGAATTCCAGAACAGCCTGACTATTGCATCCCGCTCTTCAGGGACAAGAGTCTTTATCCAGCTGTCAAATTCGTTGGGCAGATCCTCCAGGCCGTCATAGCCCAGCATCCGCCTGGTCTCATCGTTAAATTCAAAACCGGTCATGTTCTCATCACGATCAAAAGTACAGAAATACATACCGGCTTTTAATCCCTTGGCGAATATGTCCTCTCTGATCTTGGCAATTCGATATTTGCTATTTGCAGCATCAATCCTGTTGTTGCACTCTATTATGATCTCACGCTGTTCTTCCGGATAGGCAGATACATCAAATAAGGGCTCCAAATCATCTATTTCAACGCTGTCTTCAGCGTTAAACTGGCCTATTTCCTTATTAATGCTATCAACTACAGAACTTTTATCCATTATGCCCCCTTTTACGCTGTCACTATAGAGTGACATTATGTACTATATATCAATTATACTACATTTGTGAATTTTAGGATAAAAGTCTTGGAGTAACTGCCGTAAGGCTGCTTAAGATGAATATCAAAGCCATTAATGCAAAAAAGAGCTGGCGATTCAGCGCCAGCTCTTTTCACGTTCAATTCTTTCATTCTCTGATTCCCACTTTGGAATGGGAATGTTCTTATGTAGTCTGTCCAGAATGGTGTCCAGGCTCTCGGGAATATGATAAAAGTAGCCCTGTCCGAGCTCGCACCCTGCATTCAGGAGGAACTGCCTTTGCTCTTCGGTCTCCATTCCTTCGCAAAGGGTATGGATTCCCAGTTTGTGAGCAATATCGATCATTCCCTTAATGATGACTTTATTGGCTCCGTTACGGGCATCCATGTTCAATAAAAGATTCATATCAAACTTGATAAGATCTATGTCAAATTTACTGAAAACATTAAGAGATGAATATCCGCTTCCGAAATCGTCCACCCAGAGTTTATAGCCGCTTTCCCTTATCTTCGCAAGCTGCTCATAGAATGCATCTGTAGCCGTTGCCAGTCCCTGCTCAGTGATCTCAATTATAAAATAGCTCTTATCTATGCCATACTGATCGATATTGTACTCATCGTAAATTCTGTTGAGTTCCCCGACAACATCTATATAATCAAAGTCCTGCCTGGAAAAATTGATTGAAACAGGTAAAAGCGGAAGCCCTTCGTCATAGCGGGTTTTAACTTCCTTGCATACTGTCTCAAACATATAAATATCCATCTCATGGGTAAGATGATACTTATCAAGAGCAGGAATAAAATCATCCGGTCTCACCATTCCATAGACAGGATCTATCCACCTTGCCAGAGCTTCAAATCCCATACCGTTGCCGGATTCAATGCGCAAAAAGCACTGGTAAAAGACCTTTATCCAGCCCTCTTCCATAGCCTTATCAAAGTTCTCGACTATATATCTCTGATGATTGTATAAAGTATCATCTTCTGCCGTATAGAATCTGTAAAACTTGTTCAGATCCTCACCAACCAGTTTATTTGCTCTGATAGCATGATCAAGAGCTTCAGTATATGAAACTCCCTCATTGCCCACATAAACTCCGACATTTAATCCTGTTGTTGTACCATAAGCCCTGATTTTAATCTTTGAATTTATATCTTCGATTTTGCTTATTATATCTTCTTCACCACGATATTCATCAATAACGGCAAAATGATCGGAGACAATACGCACAACTATCCCATGGGCAAACTCATCCACAAGAACATTGGCTACAAGGATCAGGAGGTCATCTCCTTTTTCAAACCCATATCTTCTGTTGTAGGACTGCATGGAATCTATATCCAGATAAAGAACTACAGGTGATTTCCCTCTTTCGATGATTTCCTGTATCTTAAGATCTCCGTTCTTGTTGACGAAATTGATGTTCGGAAGATCGGTCAGGTTGTCAAAATAGAACTCATCCTTTTGGAACAGCTTATACTTTTTAGATATTTCCTTAAACATATCCTTGTGCTTTTGAACATCATGGTAAACCAAAAAAGCCAGATCTGTTCCGTCATCCATCGTTTGCCAGTATCCGATTGAGTGAATAAGATGATACTCCTCATCCATCCTTGCTCTGAAAGTAATGTCGTACTCAGTTTTTTTATCAAGGAAATCGTAGCTGATAGCACGAAGTTTATCCTTTTCCCCCGGATGAACTCTGTCGAACAGTCCATCTTTTAGTTCGTCACCATAATAGCTATACAACTCTTCTCTGGACAGATCAAAGAAAGTCATGAACCCGGCAGAAATAGCAAGTGGCTCATAATCGCCGCTCGCTGAAGGCCCCATAATTATCAACGGAATTTTTAGACTCTCATATAATTTTTTTATTTCATCAGGGAATATATACAAAGGGTTTCTCCTTACTTCAGACTTTACTCCCAACTAATATTAATAAATCATATAATGATATTTTACATGTAGGCGATAACAAGCATCTAAAATAATGATAAATTTTAAGTTAACTTTTTGATATACTCTTTTTTATTTCTAATACCGTAAGGACAGCCTCACGATCCATTTCTTTGTAATCAACCATTTTCGGATTGCCGGTGCGCTGCCTGAGTTCGTTTTCTCTCTCGGAAAGCTCATCAAGAGCATCCCAATCTATAAGACAGGCATGATGGCGCAGAACCATGTCTTTTCCGACGGAGAGACGCGGAGCGTCGCCCTCACCTGACTGCCTCCAGGCTTCCAGCTTGCTGACATAATCTTCAGCTCGCTTATTCCATTCCTCGCGGCTCATGCCGCAAAACTCCATGGAATAGTGGAAGGCACACCATCTCTGATGCTCAGACTTGGCAAGGTTTTCAAGTGTTTCAGGATTTAAGTCGTTCTTGTCCTTTATACCCAGCTTTTTAAACAGCGCTGACAAATAGTCTGCACTGGCACGGCTGCTCATCCTGCTGTAATAATCACAGTTCATCCAGTTCTGATCAGCAGATCCCTGGTTGCCAAGGTAATGATGGTTTATCTGCTTGGCAATCTCGTCCATGGCTCCGCCGTAGATGAATTCGGCATCCTGGAGATAATATGACTCTGCCTCACCTTCCAGCCGCTGGTAGATTACTCCATACCTTGAACAACGCGCGATTGGCAGCAAGTTACCAGCTCTTTTCAAAAGAGCTAACAGTTCATTTGCAATTTCTCTGCTCTCACGTTCTACTCCAACAGCTACAACTATGTAATCAAGCTCTTTTGCATGTTCTCTCACAAAATTGTAGGACTCGGCACTTTGTGCAGCATACGGATGAAAGCTGACATCATACTGCTCCAGCATAGTGGCATAGCGCTCTTTAAAGAATCCCGCGCGGATATCATTCTGCGGGTCAAAGACATGAACATGGAGGGTACTTCCCTCAAACTGGCCATTTGAAATGATCTTACGCAAAATCTCCTGTCCGGTCCTGCCAAAGCCATAGATAAGAACATTCAGATCATTTTTAGCACGTCCATCATCGTCGAAAGCCATCACGTCGCAAAGCGGGAATTTCTGCATCAAAAGCCTTGCCACAAGCTCTTCGCACTCAAAAACCTTAACGAAACCGTAGCCGTACCTTTCGCCTTTTGCCAGAAGAGTTGCGCCGTCCAGTTCCTCCTGTCCGAGAAGAACGAGAGAAGTCTGATGCGGCTTTATTCCGTTTTTCTTAAGGCAGTCCCTCAGATTCAGTGCAAATGTAAGGTTGCTGTTAATATCTTCCGACAAAGCGCTTAAGGCAAGCCTTCCGCGGCCTTTCTTGACTGACAGCTTTTTAAGCAGCTCTTTTCCCGGCTTCTGAGCCCATTTCTCTTCCAGAAGAATAGATTTCATCTGCCTGATTGCATTTCGCTGCTCCCCGCTGGCCTTTCCCACAAAAACAACCTGAGTTCCGTGTTTCTCCGACAGAACTCTTCCGATTGCAAGCGATGTATCATTGACTCCGTAGATAAGCTCTATGTCACTTACCATATTCAGCAAAAGACGGAGTCTGCGGACCATTCCTTCTCCAAGAGCCAGGATTGCCGCACTGGCCATTGAATAGTACGCCAGAAAATGCACCAGCCAGTAAAAAAACGTGCAAACCTCAAGCGGAACCTTTAGTAGCCCCTGCGCAATGCCCACTATCTGCTCCATCGGACCGTTAACGCCGACAAACATCCTTCCTACAGCTATAAGTGTGGGCAGGATTGCCATCATTGGACTCTCTGAATTAACGGCAGCCATTTCAACATAATAACTGCTATAGAAAAAGATTCCACCGATCACGGCGATAAAGAAGGATATTCCGGTTATTCTTTTGCGGCTCTCAACCCCCAGTGCCAGATATATTACAAGCCCGGCAAACATAACCAGGGATAGCACCAGCACCAATAAATGCATGCCGGTAATACCATTAAATAAAGTTGAATTGTTATTGATCAAAGTGTCTCCTCCCCCAGAGCAGCGGCCAGTTCTTCAAGCACTTCCCAGGACGATTCATCAAGTTTTTTCTCTTCGTAGCTCAATTCTTCAAACGGTACCAATAAAGGATGCAAGCGCATCACATTGTCTCTTTTTTCATTATACTTCCAGTTATTAAGATAGTGGAAGCGGCACCAGCGCTCATGTTCAAGCCACCAGCATTTCTCTTTCTCATCATCTGACAGACTTTTATACTTATCACTGGCTTTTTTACAAAGATCTTTAGTGATATTTGCGGTATCGGCATCAGGAATAAGCAGACCAACCTTGATCCTCAGATGCTCTGCGGAAGCAATGCTTGATGCGCGCTGCCAACCGGACAATTCATCCCAGGAACTGCCCTTTCCGGCCTTCTGACGATACAGCTCATTTAGCATGATAGCGGTGCGGTCAATGCCATTCTCCATGACAAGGTCCCTTGTAAGCAGTTCATCATCTGCACCGAAACAAATTGTGCCTTCAGGAGCAGTTTCAGAGCGGACATAAATCCCGGCTCTCGTAGGAAAATAATGCATGAGTTCAGCAGCCATAGTGGCATTTTTCGTCATATCGTCGCTGCAGATTATTATGCGATCCGCACGGGCGAGAAGCTCATTGTCCTCGTTCCATTCTCTTTTTTCAAAAATGACGCAGTCCCTGTCTTTGGCTGCTTCATCTACTGCCACTGCTTCCTTAAGAGATGAGTGGTCACGTCTGAAGTTGTCCCAGTCCCCAAAAACATGATATTCAACAGTGTGATCAGGCGGAAACACATTGATGATCAATGCTTTTTCAAGCATCTGTGCAGCAAAGTGTCCGTCTCCTATCAGAACTACAGTCTTTTCTTGTGCCCTTAAAGGGTTACGTCTTAAATAGCTTCTGGCCGTAAGGTCGCCACAGTCAAGGAGCTTCAGTTTTAGCGGGAAATCAGTAGAACAGGCATCATTTTCACAAGTTACATCGATCGGGAAAGCATTGCCCGCATCATTTATCAGATTCTTGCCGATGTTGATATTGTTCCAGCCGTCTTCGCCCAGAATAAACACATGACAAGGCTGCAGTCCCGGACACTTTTTGACTACTGCGTCAAGACTGCTGTCAACAACCAGAATATGTTTGAGTCCTTCCAGCAGATCATCGGAAAGGACCTTGTTTTCTCCGAGGAAAATCCATGCAGCTTCCGGCTCTTTTTGTGCAATAGACATAGCCAGACCGCATGAACGTGAATCGTATGTATTAAATATATACCACGATCTTTTGCGATTTCTTCGCATCCAGTAAACCGGCAGCAATCTTCCGTAAAACACGGAAATAACAATACCGATGATCCATGCCATGATACCTGCACTCATGATCATAAGTATTGCGCCTATACATCTTCCTATCGGAGTAACCGGCGCTATATCACCGTAGCCTACCGTGGTAAGCGTCGCCATCAGATACCAGATCGCATCAAATGCATTTCCAAATCCGGATGCCTCGTTTTCAACATGCAGAAGTGAAGCCAAAAGAACAACATATAATAATATGAGTGATATTATAATGATCGCAATTCGATTACGTTTAAGCTTCATCTATAGATACTCCCAACTCTACTTTTTCAAATAATTGCTGTATTTCCCATACACTACAATACCAAATAGAAAAAAGGATGCAAGAGGCACTTGCATCCTTAGTTGATTAATCTTCAAATATTTCAGTTATGGCGTCCTTCAGGACTTCGGAGATGTCAGCACCGGAGAGCCATGTAAGGAAATCGGTGTCGTTCATGTGGCTTAGAGCGCCAAACACCATGTCCTTGACAAGGTTACTGATCCAGGCTCTGTCGAGAAGTTTAAAGACTTCCTCTTTATGGTTGTTTCCGACAAGCCTTATGCCTGTTACTTCGGCAAAAGAGCCTTTAGAAGCATCAACGTCCTTAAGCTCCATCACAATTTCTTTCCCCTCGGAAGAAACCGCACCAAGAACTTTCACCTTATAATTCCTCTTATCCGGAACAAGCGAAAGATCGCCGTCTACGGGATTGACAGTGAATTTCAACTTATCGCCCTTGCAGGAGACCTCGAAAAGAGTTGTCGCGAACTTACCGCCAAGGTAATCCATGCTGCTTCCGTCGTCTTCGTAGAGCTCGTACTTTCCGTCAGCACCGGCTACAACTAAAATCTCCATATCTTTAGGATTGGCCGTTGTGTTGCTGCGATCGTCTGTTGCCAGAGGAAGAATGCCTCCCTCCTTCATCAATACGGGAATTGAAGCTATATCTCTGTAGAGCTTTCTTCTCTTGCCGCCGCGGTACACTCTGCCCGTCAGGATATCAACATATCTGCCCTCAGGGATCAACATATTCACATATCCCAGCCTTAATCCTTCGTCAGCAGGCGCTGTAATTGCACCCACTATAAGATTTTCTCCGTATCCGTACTCAGACCTCACGGAATATGCATCCTCGCACTCCGGATTGTCGTAGTACATAGGCCTTACAAGTGGCTTATCATCTTTGTAAGCCCTGTAATTCTCGGTGTAGAGATACGGGATCAGTCTGTGCCTGAGTCGCAGGAAATCCTGCATTACTGTGTGATACGGCTCCTCAACTGTCCATGGCTCCTTGTTAAAGAATGGACTGCTGGTGCTGTGAAGTCTCATGATCGGTGAAAATACACCGTACTGGATCCATCTGATGAGTCTTTCGTTACTCTTGTCTCCCATCATATGGCCGCCAATATCATGGCTCCACCAGCCATAGCCTATATTGCTGGCATTCGAAGTAAAGAAAGGCTGGAAATCCAGACTCTTCCATGTGCACACGGTATCTCCGGAAAATCCCACAGGATATCTGTGGCTTCCCGGTCCTGCGTACCTTGAGAATATCATCGGCCTGATATTCCTGCCCTCCTGATCCTTGTAATGGTAGTGATTGAGCAGGATCAGCGGATCCACGTCCCCGGCTTTCCTGCCGGTTCCCTGTTGCCAGTCAATCCACCAGAAATCCACTCCATCCTCCTCGTAGGGATGCATGATCTTGTCAAAATAAGCATCTCTGAAGGCCGGATCTTCAAAGTCAAACTCCACGGTGGCCTCTGTCTCAGGATCCACGCCCATTGAAGATGCCACCTCTTTATACATATCTTCAAAAGCCCTGACTCCGTCTGCGGGATGAAGGTTCAGCGTCACAGCAAGTCCGCTCTCATGCACATGCTTTAAAAATCTCTTATAATCCGGGAATAGCTCTTTATTCCAGGTATATCCAGTCCAGCCTGAGCCATATTTGGGATCGACCTCAGTGACATGCCAGTCCATATCAATGACTGCCACAGCAAGAGGAATCTGCTCTTTTTCGAAATTCTCAAGCACCTTGTTGTAAGACTCCTCAGTATATCTGTAGTATCTGCTCCACCAGTTGCCCAGTGCATATCGCGGGATCATCGGTGTCTTTCCGCAAAGTGCATAGAAATCCTTAAGTCCCCCGTAGAAATCCCTGCCATATCCGAAGAAATAAAGATCAATGGCGTCATCCTGTCTCTGCACAAACTTCCCGTCCCTGTTGTCATCGTCATATACAATAACAGGACTTGAAGAGTCATTTATCACAGCATAGCCGTCTCTTCCGAAAATTCCGGCTTCCAGTTCGCACCCTCCGTCTTTGTTGTCGAGGGTTCTGGCTGTTCCTTTCATATTTCTGCCGCTGCCTGTATTGTCATGACTGTAATGCCAGGTGGTGCCAAAGTTCTTTAGCTCCACAGAAAGGCCATAGGACGAGAATTCCTCCTCATTGTACTTAAGAATAAGCTCCTCTGTTTCCACATATAGAAACCCATCCTCACGCCTCGTGCTCTTGATATCGCACTGCAGATTCCTGTTTGCCACCATCATTGTAAGACGGTCTTCAAACTTTCCGCTTTCGCTGTATTCAAGCCTTATCAGTCTGTCTGTCAGAACGCAGATCCTGTACTTATCGCCGCATACCATGTAATTCATTACGTTCTCTCCCAAATTTAATCCAGTTTTATGATATATGCTCCGCACGCCGGAACTTTTATCGTCATATCTCCGTTTTCACATTTTGCGTCAAAAGACCTGCCAAATTCATCCACGTCTCCCAAAGCCCCGGTCGCTCCTATCTCCCAGATGGGAACAGTTACATTCCTCTCCTCATCCTCCATTGAGATGATTCCGAGATATCTTTCACCGTTTAAAAATCTTGCAATGGCAAGGATACGACCCTCAGCCAAAAGAACCTTCCTTCCACCCTTTGCAAAGGCAGGGACAGTCCTTCTTAGCTCGATCATTCTCCTGTACAATTCATAACATGTGTTATCTCTATCCTCCGCTCTGTTCCAGGGCATAGGATATCTGCATCCGGCATCGCTTACAGTATGTCCGTCAATACTGAGCTCATCACCGTAGTACACACAGGGAATTCCGGTGAACAGAAGGTATGAAAGGACCACACCCCTGTATTTCTCATCGGTGATTTCCTCATAATTGTGGACTCTGGAGACATCGTGTGAGTCAAAGAGATTCATCTGACAGTCAGCCACTGCCTGCGGAAGGAAGTTATAGTGGTCATCGCTTCTCTTTACCACATCTTCGGCAGTCATCACATATTTTGCCTTCATGATGGTCTCGTTTCTCTGTAAAAAGAGATCCGGAAGTCCCGCAAACTGTCTGATCACGCGTCCGTATCCGTAGTAATTCATCGGTGTGTTCCAAAGATCGCCCTGAAGATACTCATAACAGTCGCCCCAGTGCTCTCCGATTATGAAGGCATCGCGTTTTTCCTGCCTGATCGCATCGCATATTTCTCTCCAGACCTCGTCAGCAACCTGAACATCATCGTTTCTGCCAAGGACATCAGCCACGTCAAAGCGCCATCCGTCGATATTATAGGGGGCTCTCAGCCACTTTCTAAGAACGCTGTCCTTATTTCTGTAGATAAAGTCCCTTAGCTCTTCATTTCGATAATCCATAAAGGGAAGGCTCTTTACACCGCACCAGCCCTTCAGATTACCTTCCGGATCCTTGAAATAGAACTCTTTCTTTGTCCTGGTCCACTCGTGCTCGCTGCCTGTGTGATTGACAGAGATATCAAGAATAAGCTTCAGGCCGTTTTTGTGAAGCTCGTCAGAGAGCTCAGCAAGAGCTTCATCTCCTCCAAAGTGGGGATCCACATGAAAATAGTCTATGCAGTCATACTTGTGAGTAGAATATGCCGTAAAAATCGGGTTGAGATAAATGGCTGTTACTCCCAGTTCCTTTAAATAAGGGATCTTGTCTTTTACCCCCTTAAGGTCACCTCCAAAGAAATCCATGCCATGGGCTTCTTCCACAGGAAGTGGTGGCATGTTCCAGTCGGGCATCCTGATGCATTTATGCCCAAAGTACTCATATTCTCCGTTTTGAACATCATTTGAAGGATCCCCGTTACAGAATCTCTCAGGGAAAATCTGGTAAAAGACAGCTCCGTCAACCCAGTCTGGTTTGACATAATCTGTTCTGATAATAAAGTCATGCCTGTAGTCCGGGACATAAGTCTGAACTCCGGCCTGTGTGTAGAAATACGCTGCTTTTTCTGTAACCAGAACGAAATGGTACTGAAGAACAGGCTCATTAAGCATCGTCCTTGCACTGTAATAATCAAGCCCGCCTTCACTGTGATCCAATTCCATCGGAATATAGGTCTCAGCGCCGTTGACAATTCTCCATAGCAGAACATCGCTGACCGGCGCTCCGCTCATGAGGCTAAGGCTTATCGTTATCTCTTTTCCCAAAGAAGGCGCAGGATCGCTGACATACCCTTCCGTTCCGTCGCTGTATATACTTTTAGTCCAATCTCTCATCAAAAACCTCGTAAAAACTTGATTTAGCCCTTAACTGAACCTGACAGACCCTCAACATAGAATCTCTGAAGCCAGATGAACAGTATAACTATAGGCACCGCAATAACAACGGCTCCTGCCGCAAACTGTGTGTAATATGAGTCAATTCTTCTGAAATCTGTCATCCAGAAAAGACCTACAGCAACAGTGTAAGAACTCTGTCTGTCACCAAAGAGCAGCCTTGGGAAGATGTAGTCCGACCAGGCTCCCAGGAAGGTGCCAAGCACCTGATATACTATGATGGACTTGGACAGAGGAATGGTGATCCTTGTAAATATCTGAAGTCTGGAAGCGCCGTCAATGATGGCAGCTTCGTCAATGGCCTTGGGAATAGTATCAAAGTAGCCCTTTGTTATGTGATATCCCATAGCTGCGCCGGCAGCACCTACAACGATAAGGGCTCCGATACTCTGGTTGAGTCCAAGACCCTTTAAGATGTTGTACAAAGCTACCATTGACATGAAGCCGGGGAACATTCCGATGATCATGAGAATGTTCATAAACTGCTTTCTTCCGCTGAATCTGGTACGGCTGAGTATAAACGCAGTTCCAAGCACGATCAGAGTGTTTAATACACATCCGCATACCGCAACGATCATAGTGTTAACCCACCATTTTCCGAAGGGAACAGCTGAATTGTGGAACAGATCGTAGAAGTTCTTGAGTGTCAGGTGCTTGGGGAAGAAGTATCCCACATAGTAGCCCTGCTCTGCACGGAGCGCTGTCAGAAGGATCCAGAGGATCGGGAACATCCACATTACTCCGAGAATTGTGAGCACTATATAACCTACATTTACCTCTGCAAGCTTCATGATGTAAACAAGGCTGCAGTAAACTGTGATAAGTCCGATCCAGAAGCCGATCCCGGCGCTCTTTAAAAGGAAATTGTCCTCAATTCCACCCTCTTCAAGGATGAGCTTTAATGCAAACAGAAGCGTTGTCCAGAAGAAGGTTGCAAAAATCTGAACAAACATCCATGCCTTTGCGATCTTTACCCCGGTCCTGAAGTATGAAACAAGTCCGAGTATCAGAGAAGCTACTGTAAGCACTACTGCCAAATACAGGAAGAATGATACAGCAGCTGTTTTATCAGCAGACAAAAGAGCTATAGACGTGCTGATCATGTTCTTTCCGCCCGCTTCTTTGCTTGTAAAAGGGATCAGCAGTGAGATAAAGCTCAGTACTACTGCTACAAAGGCCTTAAGGAGGTATTCTGTCTTAAGTCCTATAACTGTCTTATTATTCATTATTGGAAGCCCTCCTCATTCTTCATTGATCCCGATCTCTGGAAGGTTATCAGCGTAAATGTAGCTGAAATTATAAAGATAAGGATACCGATGGTAGCTGCAAGGTTGTAGTCATTGCTATCTGCAGTGAGCTTGTACAGCCATGTTACAAGAAGGTCCGTCTTACCTGCGCCTTTGTAGTAATCGAGGGTCATCGGGCCGCCACCTGTCAGGAAATAGATGGCGCTGAAGTTATTAAAGTTACCGATCAGGTTGGCAATCAGGTATGGTGTTGTTACAAAAAGCATATATGGGAAGGTGATCTTCCTGAAGATAACAAAGGGGCTTGCCCCGTCTATCCTTGCACTCTCGTAAAGCTCTGCAGGGATATTCATCAAAATACCGCTGACCATCAGCATGGTAACCGGTACACCGATCCAGAAATTGACCAGTATTACCGAAACTCTTGCATATGTGGTCTGGGTAAGGAAAGGAACTGCAGAGGCAGTCCAGCCCCATTTTTGAATGAGCACGTTAAAGATGCCCTTCTCTCCCAGCATGGTTCCTACAACCTTAAGTGAAATGAATGCAGGGATTCCCATGGTAACGACAAAGATTGTTCTCCAGAACTTCTTGAACTCAATGCCCTTTGAATTGATGATCATTGCCAGGATCATTCCGCCAAAGTAGCAGCTGAAGGTTGCAAAGATACCCCAGATGAAGGTCCAGCCAAGAACCGGCCAGAAAGTCTGTGAGAGCTTCTCACTGGACAAAAGAAGTGTCTTAAAGTTATCCAGCGCAACCCAGTCAAAGAGATGTCCCGGTGGCTGATGTTCATTGTCATAGCTGGTAAACGCCATAAGGATCATGTAGATCAGAGGCGTAAAGGTAAATATCAGAATTCCCACTACAGGTATAGCAAGAAGCAGGAAATGAATGTTCTCATTAGTTAATGACTTAACGTCTTCAATAAAGTTGTTAACGTGATGTCCGTTATCGTGATTGAATCTGGCATTTTCTCCGGAAGAAATTGCGAAAAGCCATACTGCAACAAAGCATATTGTGACAACGATCGCTACTACTCCGGTAAGGAGGATGATCATTGAGTTGTCACCTGCCTGCATCTCATAGATGCCAAGGGCCTCATTGTAGCCCATACCCTGCTCATGTTCGCCCAGGGTCACAAGTCCTCGAAAAAGGTTCACACCGGTGGTGAACAAAAATACAAAATAGCAAACTTCAAGTAAAAGGAAAAGCAATCCCTTTACAACCTGGCCGTATCTTATGTTGGCAAGTCCGCAAAAGACATAGCTCAGTTTTGAGAAGATGTCACCTCTTGTAAAAGTCGTGACGAAATTTCTGCGCTTATACTCTCTATCCATTTTCAGCTCCCTATATAATACTATCGGGGCCGCAGATGCAGCCCCGATAAAGAAATTCACTTCAGGTTATTACTCTGCAAGTGTTCCTGTGATGCTGTCTACAAGGGCATCGAGCTTTTCCTGTGCATTGGCCTTTGTGATCTCTCCGGATACAACACCCTCACCGAATGCCTGTGCAGGTGTCCAGTAGTCACCCATCTTGGAGATTGAAGGCTGGTTTGTTGCCTTTGAAGCCTGTGCATTGAGTGCTGAAGCAACTTCATCATTTGCAATTTCCTCTGATGATGCAAGTGAGTTGAGTACAGGAACATCACCCTGGTTCTGGTATCTTATAAGGCTGTTCTCAGGATTTGCAAGGAATACAGCAAGCTGCTGAGCTGCAAGAGGATAAGCTGTTGTTGACTTAACAGTGATTGTCTTAAAGTCAACGAAGTTTGAAAGCTGTACATCCTTGCCACCGATATTTGCTGTAGGAAGAGCTACTGCGCCGAGCTTATCACCAAGTGACTCTCTGTATGAAGGAGCACTCCAGGCACCATCTGTGATTGCTGCAAGGTTGCCTTCCTTGAACTCCGCTCCGCCAACGCCGTCCTTGTTCTCAAGGTATTTTGGGTTGCCAGCAAGGTCAATGATGTACTCTGCTGCTGCAAGACCTGTCTCGTTGTTCCATGAGCACTCTGAAGGGTCTTTTCCGTCAGGTCCGAAGAGTGTTGCTCCCGCACCGAGGAAGAAGCTCTCGATGTACCATGAATTTGTGATGTTAGTACTGAAGTTGTACTTAGCACCTGTGTCCTTGGCAAGAATTGTCTCAAGGCTCTTAACATCATCTGCTGTAAGGAGATCCTTGTTGTAGTACATAAAGTATGTGTTAGGTGAGAAAGGTGCTGCATATGTAAGACCATCAACTGTTACTGCTGTAAGAGCACTCTCAGGAAGGTCAGATGCAATTGTCTCAAAATCCTTGGTGATAGGAAGGAGAAGTCCCTTGTTAACAAGGTCTGCAACTCCGCCTGAAGGTGTGTAGAAAATATCTGCAGCTGTGTCGGGATCTGTAGTGAGCTGCTGAGGGGCCTCATCGATACCTACAACTGCGATCTCATAAGTGATATTGAATTCATCGTGGAGATCATCAAATGCTTTAACTGCTGCATCTGTGTCCTCAACTGCCTCTTCAGGAACCCAGATCTTAAGTGAAACATCCTGTGTCTCAACAGGTGCTGCAGCATTTGAATCAGCCTGTGCTGTCTGTGTTGCTGCTGTGTTGTCTGTCTGTGCCTGTGCGCCGCTCTGTGCGTCGCTTCCACATCCTACGAGAGCAGAAGCTGCAAGTACTCCGCTCAAAAGTAGTGCGCTTAACTTTTTCATCTTCATTTACGTAATCCTCCTTTAAACTATCCCCAAATGCAATGGGTTCTTTGTATTGGTTAATCGCTTTACGTAGACTATAAACCAACGGCCACCTTGGGTCAATCCCTCGGTGGCCGTTTCTATGTTTTGTATAAAAAATGAGGTTAACAAAAGGTTAACGTTTTTTACTGTTCAAGTAAATTGCGAACGGAGAATCGCTCTGCGACCCTGATAGGAAGCCTTTCATCTACTGAAAGGTCCTTTTCTCCGTTAATCATTCTAAGGAGATACTCCCAGGCCCTTTCAGCCTTTACATCGAAGTTCTGAGCCACGGAAGTCAGCTTTGGCGTCATATATTCGCAATTGGGCAGATTGTCAAATCCTATAACAGAGACATCGTAAGGAACCCTGATTCCGCACTGTGAAAGCCCCTCAATAACTCCAAAGGCAACTATATCGGACAGACAGGCAACCGCTGTGTAGCCCCCGCTGGAGAATCCGATATTCTGTCCGGCTTCTACCGCGTTTATATATGTGGTATCAGTGTAAAAGATATTGCTCTCTCCGAAGGGAACTCCGCTCTCCTTGCAGGCTGTAGCAAAACCCTTGTATCTCTCCATGATAACGCCCTCTTCGCCGATAACAGGTGTGACCAGAGCAAGGTTTTTGTGCCCTTTTCCAATAAGATATCTGGCAGAAAGATATCCGCCTCTGTAATCCTCAATTCCGACGTTAACGATTCCTTCTCCCGGCGCATAAGTATCAATAAATACAACCGGTGAGTCGATCAACTTCTTGATCTCTTTTACCTCGTCCGGGAAAATGCCCAAAAAGAAGGCTCCGTCGACATTCCAGGATGAAAGAAGAGGAATGATCTCCCTTGGATCATGAACACATCTCATCATGAGGTAGTAGTCTTCGTTTCTGACACACCTCTCTATCGCTGCGATAATATGCGCATTGTAGGGATTGGTAAAAAAGTCCTCATCTGCACCAAGGTATGGAATTACAAGTCCTATGATGCGGCTTTCCTTCTTGGCCAGGGACCTGGCAAGGGCATTTGGTTTATAGTTGGTTTCCTTTATTATCTCGTTAACCCTGCGCCTGGTCTCCTCAGAAACCTTGTGGTTATTGCCATTAATAACATTTGAAACGGTTGCAGTACTGACCCCTGCTCGTTCTGCAATTGTCTTTAAATTCATTTTTCCTCCTGCGTGCCAAACATGCTTAGTTTGCACTTATGATGTAAAACTCCCAGGGCGAAAAGCTGTGTACTTGTTCAGGCAGCTCTCCACCCCTGCCATACTCAGACAAAGAGCCGCTAAAGAGCACCTCTTTGCCTCCGGCAAGTATTTCGCCAAGATCTATATATGCCTGTTCTCTCTTGGAGAGATTGAATATGCAGAGCACCTCATCACCGTCTGTTATTCTCTTGTATGCAAATATATTCCTGTTGCCGGCATCGAGTATCTCAAAGCCCTCGTCGGTATTATCACTTCCAAGGGCAGGATGCTCCTGTTTTAATAAAGACAGTTCCTTTATAAGATCTCTGTAATCACAGCTACTTCCGGTCCAGTTAATGGTGTCCTTTTCCATAAAGGCAATATGCCTGTCATAGCCGATCTCATCTCCGGAATACAGCATAGGGACTCCGGGAAGAGTAAATATAAGACTGTACATGGACGGAATCACATCCTCAGAAAAAGCCTCTGCTATGGTTCTGTCATAGGAGTTAACATCGTGGTTATCCAGGTAATACATGGGAAATGTATTATTCTCCATGGAAGGAATGTAAAGCTTTATCTTATCAGCACTCTTAGAGTCCTTTCCAACTGCAACAAGTGTCTCATACACCTTGGTGGCATAGTTTGAATCAAAGGCGTACTCAAGATTATCTTTTGCCTGGCCTCCGAGGTCCTCTTCAAGCATGTAGATGTCTTTTACCTTATCCAGCTCTGTTCTGGCTTCTTTCCAGAAATCTGCCGGGACTCCGGGCGCATAGTCGCACCTGAAGCCGTCTACATCAAACTCCTCTACCCAGTACTTCATGCACTCAATCATCTCTTTTCGCATTTGAGTATTGTCATAGTTAAGGTCTGCCACATCGGGCCATCCCATTCCTTCGGGGGAGATGATCTTGCCGTCTTTTTGTGTGTACCAGTCGGGATGCTCTGTAATCCAGGCATTATCCCAGCCTGTGTGATTGGCAACCCAGTCAAGTATCACATGAAAGCCCATTTCATGCGCCTTGTCCACAAGTGCCTTAAAATCTTCTTTTGTTCCAAACTCGGGGTTAACATCTCTGTAGTCACTGACTGAGTAATAGGATCCCAACTTGCCGGACCTGTTGGTGACAGAGATTGGATGGATAGGCATAAACCAAAGGGTATTAACGCCCATATCCCTTAAAGTATCAAGGTGCTCAGAAAACTCATTTATGGTTCCGGACTTCGTGTACTGTCTGAGGTTAACCTCGTAAAGAACAGCTGTTGCAGTCCAGTCCGGGGCCTGACTCTCAGTGGGAACCGCCTCAGGCCTTGCAGATGAACAGCCTGCACCTAAAACAGTTACTGCAAGTAAAATCCATGTGGTAACAATTCTTTTAACGTAATTCATAACTATCGCTCCTTTGTAATTGTAGTAAAAACATTACATTAAGCGATTAACCTTTCTTTACTATACAAAAAAAGGGACTCTATTGCAAGTCCCTTAAGAAAGCTGATATTTCATGACTTTGAAATCAGTTCTTCAAATTCAGTAATAGGTATTGGTTTTGAGAAATAGTAACCCTGGAACAGGTGACAGCCCAGTACTTTTAGTCTTTCAAACTGATCGACAGTCTCTACGCCTTCAGCAAGAGAGATGATCTGAAGGTCTTCCGCAAGGCGGATCACGTTTTTGACTATAATATCCGCTTTGACCTCATCACTGCTCTTGCCAAGGAATTTCATGTCGATCTTCAATATGTCAACCGGCATGTCTTTTAACATGTTAAGAGATGAATATCCGCTTCCGAAATCGTCCATTTCAACGATAAAGCCCTGTTTTCTAAACTCTTCAAGGATCTTCATCTTGTCATCGGTATCCCTCATCATGCTGGATTCCGTAACTTCAATACGCAATCTGTGAGGATCGATGTCATACTGTATTACATCGCTGACTATCTCAGCCAGAACATCTGTCATATAGAAGTCTTTTGGCGAAACATTCACAGAAATGAAAAGATTCGGATTTGTCTTTTCCCAACGCGAGAGAATTTCGCATGCCGATTTCCATATATGCTTGTCCAGCTCCGTTATCATGCCGTTGTCTTCGAACAGAGGTATGAAATCACCGGGTGACATGAAGCCATGTACAGGATGGATCCATCTCACAAGAGCCTCAGCGCCGACGATCTTTCCATTTTTGTCAGCTATAGGCTGCAGATAAGGCATTATCTGATTCTCCGCTATCGCTGTATCAAGCTGCCCTGATATCTCCTGATCCCAGAGCATTTTATCTCTGATCTTCTTATCAAAGAAAGCGACATGTTTTCTGTAATCATCCTTGATCGAATCCAGCGCAACAAGAGCTCTGTCAAAGAGAACCGCGGGATCCTGATCTTCTTCCTGTATCTCGCAGAATCCTATATGTACGGTAATACGATGCTCCACATCCCCCAATCTGACTTTAAAATGCGACAGATCATTCTCAATAATATTCTGTACAAACAGCCTTTTAGGAAGGCAAGACCCGAAAGTATCACCGGCAATACGACCGTAGATACAGGTCTCATCAGAATATTTCTTGAGCCAGTCTGCAATCTGAATGAGCGCTGCATCACCGAATTCCCGGCCGTATACATCATTAAACACCTTAAAGTCGCAGATATAGGTCGATGCAACATAATAATCCTTCAAAAGATGCTGTTTTAGGCGATCAGAGATCACTTTGAAGGTGTATTCTTTGTTGTATATTCCTGTCAATGCATCGTGATTGGCTGCAAAGAGCTCTTTTTCGATGCGCTTTTTTTCCTCGGTAATATCCCTGACCTTGACGTATGTACCCAGATCTCTTTCATATCTGTCGTTGAACCTGCCGTGTGCGATCATGTAGCTACGCTCATTAGGCGCTGTCCCCAGGGACATTTCAACCTCTTTTGCCTCAGGAAATTTACTTACATCGCCAAAAAGAGAAATGAGTGTATTTGAAACCTCCTCGAGGTTATCGCTTCTGATCCCCGTCAGCTCTTTTGCAGGCTCATTTACCCATATGCATCTGCCTTCAGGGCCGTATAATACAACTGCCACCTTTGTGTCAGATACAATGTCAGCAAGCATATTGTCCAGAAGCCTGAGCGGTCTGTAAAGGATTGAGAAATAATAGATCAGCAGGCCCAATATAGTAAATCCAACCATGGATCTGTCAATAGGGATGCGGAAAAAGACATAGTATGCCTGCCAGATAGTGCCAAGGATCAAAGTTATAAGGATGACAATATAGCGCTCCTTGTATAACACCGGAGCCTTTATTGCTCTTTTAATGAACACAATCATTACTATGGCGATGGCACTGTAGCAGGCTACTCTGTGTATTGAAACGCCTATATGTGGAACACTGAGAAAATATGGCTTCCCGTATGCCGAAACTTCCTGAAGTTCAAAGGCATGAGCAAAGAAATTGTTCAGAAGAAGCTGGATAACATCAATTGTAAACAGAATATGGAGCCAGAACGGCACAATTTGATCTTTTTGGTTTTTGGCATTTTTTACACTGCAATACTCTCTGGTAAAACGCAAAAGAGCGTACATGGCAATGTCCATGCCAATGTAGTACATATAATAACCCACCAGTGCCACAACTCGTGTGCTGGTACCGATTATGAACATATTTCCGAGAACAGGGGGAACAAGCGAGAGACAAAACAGGCAAACAGACTTGCCTATAGATTTTTTTGAGCACATGGAAGCATGGCTACAATATAGTAAAGTAGCTATCAATACGGCAAATACTACTATGAAAGCATATCTGAACATATTGCACGCCTCCGGAATAAAGTAAAAAATCGCATAGTTACTCACTTAAATTCTATACTTTATTCGGAGGAAAAGATATCAAAATTGCGCAAATTTATTAAACTTTAATTATTGTATACAAGCTGATTTTTTATTCAAAAGTTTTAGCGATCAGACTCCTCTACCAATACGCCCAAAACAACGAACTGGAGGTCATCCTTTTTCGTACAGGTTGAAAGGGTAACAACTTTGCTGTCTTTATTGACCGGAATCTCAGAATCCATGTAGGACTTGATCCTGACAGGTTCAGCATCCTTTACAAATTCAAGAGCCGCATCAGAAACATAATCATAGAGGACATAAGTCTCCGGAACATCCATATACTCAAAGATCAGGTACCTGTAAGCTTTATTTGGTGTAATGATCTGAAAATACATATGGTCGTTATAATAAGCCGGGTCTTTTCTGTACTCTCTGAGAGACCCAAACATTGTGCCGTCCTTCATGTTATGACCGTATACGATGGAATTGGCATCAGTAAAGTCGGCCGCTGAGCGATAATCCAGGAAAATAGCTCCAGTGGGTGCTTCCTCTCCTGTGTAATCAAGCTTGCTGTATTTCTCATTGTTCTCAGCCTGCATTATCGGATAACTGATATGTCCATCCTCAAAATATACCCAGCCAACCATCTCAGGATATGCTTCCATAAGCTTATCAAGTTCTATGTCAGCGGTGTCCCAGGACTTCTTCTGAGTTGTGGCTGTTGTGGTACCTTCGTTTGAAGGCTGCTCTGCTGAAGGCTCTTTTTCCTGAGCCGCAGTCTCTGCTACATCCTGTTTGGTTGCATCAGCTACAACTTCCGCATCTTGGGCAGGCTCTGCCGTGCTTGCTTCTACTGCTTCAGCAGGCTCTGCTGTACTTGCTTCTTCTGTTTCAGCAGGCTCTGTCGTGCTTGTTTCTGCCGTTTCATTGCCTGACTTCGTTGTCTGAAATCCGACCAGCCTCTGCGCTGCAAAAATTGCTGTACACAAAAGAACTCCTGCCAACACAATACCGGCTACTCTCTTTCCTGTTGATGTATTCTTCCCAAAGAGTGAACACACAAAAATGGCAACAGAAAACAAAGCACTGAGTATGACTATCAGCAGAAGCGCAAAAAAAGTCGTTACTGCCGCGGTTGCTCTGTGTTTCTCATTAAAGCCCTTCACCGACAGCATCAGACCCGTTATTATATTCTTTTTTCTTTCTTCTAATCTACTACTTAACTGCAAAACTAATTACACCTCTCATTTCAACTCGACAATCATATCACATGAGAGGCCAAATTCACAATGAAATTTATAAACTCTTGACAGGTAAATGAATTCAGGAGATCTTCTCGTATATCTTCACGAAGTCCACAGATGCTTCACGGGCCATGTCTGAATCCTTGCCATCGAACCCGTGTCCTGCACCCTTAACTTCACGCAGAGTCGCGTAGCCGTAGTTGGCAGCTGCGGTTCTGGAATATTCTATGGGCACAACGTCATCCTTGTTGCCGTGGATCAAAAGTACCGGTTTGCCAAAGCCCGTCTGAAGGTCTTTTACATCTATGTCGGCAGCAACCTTGTCATATTCCGGACTTACAGACATGCCAAAGACTTCTGTCTCTCCGCTCTCAAGGCGCCTTTTGGAGTCATCCGGAATGACAAATGCCGGATACCAAAGGATAAGCCCCTTCACATCCTCAGTGTAAGCACGTCCTACAATTGCGGAAACAAAGCCTCCCTGAGACTCTCCCTGAAGATATAAGCTGTCCTTATCTACATATGCAAGGCACTTTATGCTCTCCATCACATCAACCAGGTCAGATGCCTCAGTCATGACCGTCATCTCCTGCATGGTTCCATCACTCTCAGACTCAAGTCCGCCTCCACAGAAGTCGAAAAACACGCATACTATGCCACTTTCAGCATATCCGTTTCCGTGGTGCATCAGCTCACGATAGTTTGAGCCGAACCCATGCGAGAATATCACCGTTGGAAAAGAGCCCTCTCCATCCGGTCTGAATATCAGTCCCCTGATGACACGGCCATTCTCCTTGGTCACTTCAAGTTTTTCTTCTATTGTTTTGTAAGTTTTCTTTTCCATACCTACAATCTTACCACTTTTTCAAATCAGTGGCGCAGCAAAATGGTCACTTCATAACAGCCTTCATAACAGGGACCATTATTTAGATTGGGCGTAGTCTGCTTTTCGAATGGCTGATCTGAGGATCTTGCCGTTGGCGTTGTGGGGAAGGCTCTTCTCAAACTTCACCATGCGCGGGTATTTGTAGATAGCTGTCCTCTTTTTTACGTAGTCCTGAAGCTCCACAGCAAGCTTGCTGCCGGGTTCGTAGCCATCATTCAGGACTACACTGGCTTTGACAAGAGCTCCGCGGTTCTTGGAAGGAAAGCCTGTCACTGCGCACTCGAACACAGCCGGATGACGCATCAGGATGTCCTCTACTTCTGAAGGGCCGATCCTGTAGCCACTGGATTTTATAACATCATCGTTTCTTCCGACGAAAAAGAAATTTCCGTCTTCATCACGGATTGCCATGTCCTTGGTGTGGTAAATACCGCCTTCCCAGACTTCCTTGTACTGCTCCTGCGCGCCAAGATAGCCGGAGAACACTCCCACAGGGCGCTTCCCGTCCTTGGGAACGATCACGATCTCACCCTCTGTCCCCACGGGAACCGGATTATTATTCTCATCAACCAGCTCCACCTGATACAGCGGCGAAGCCTTTCCTATACTTCCCGGAATCTGCGTTCCGTCCACAGTTGTGCAAATCTGAAGCGCCGTCTCTGTCTGTCCGAAGCCCTCGCGGATCGTAAGCCCCGTCAGTTCTTTAAACTTCGCCGAAACCTCTTTTGGCATGGCTTCTCCTGCAGTGGTGACGAAGTGCAGATTCTCAAGATTATACTTGCTGAAATCTTCCAGCACAAAATACTTATATATTGTAGGAGGCGCACAGAAGGTGTTGACCTTCTCTTCCTCCAAAAGCCTTAACATATCGCCTGCATAGAACTGCTCATAATCATAGACCATAATGGCTGCGCCCATAAACCATTGTCCGTAGAGCTTGCCCCAGGCCGTCTTGGCCCATCCTGAGTCCGCCACGGTAAGATGCAGCCACCCATTCTGAACTCCGTGCCAGTTCTTGGCAGTAAAAATGTGCGCCAGCGGATATGAAAAGTCGTGGATCACTGCCTTTGGCGCCCCGTTGGTTCCTGAAGTGAAATAATACAACATCGGATCAGTCACATTTGTCTTTACTCCGGCAAAAGAGCTCTCAGCTGCCTCAACGATCTCGTCAAAACACTCACTGTCCTTGTATTTCTCGCCCACAACGATCATTGTCACATGCAGTCCTGACACAGCCTCAGCCACTTTATCACAGATATCATCTGTATTTACGCAGATCACAGCCTTGGCGCCCGAAAGTTTCATTCTCTCCCTTATATCCTCGGCTGACACCATGTGCGATGTGGGAATCGCCACGGCTCCAAGCTTGTGGATTGCCAGAATGCTGATCCAGAACTCATAGCGCCTTTTGAGGAGCAGCATAACGCCATCACCTCTGCCAATTCCCAGACTTCTCATAGCGTTTGCGGCTTTATCAGACAGCCTTTTTATATCATCAAAAGTAAATCTTGTGATCCTGCCTTCGGCAGTTTTATGCAAAAGAGCCAGCTGCTTTGGAGCCTCATCGGCGAACCTGTCCATCACATCATAGGCAAAGTTAAAGTTATCAGAGTAGTTAAACAAAACATCTGTTATTTTACCCTTACTGTCTTTGATCTCTTTATAGTAATCCTCATATATCATGGGTTTCTTCCTTTAATAACCGACTTTTCTGAACTTCATGTAGCGCTGAGTAACGAGGGTCTCTGTTGGAATCTCCAGCAGTTCATTTATCTGCGCATAAACCTCATCCGAAAGCCCCGGTATATCTTCGCTCCTAATAACCTTATCAATAAGCCCCAGATCATACAGCTTAGATGCTGTAAGCCCTAGAGCCTGTGCCGCAACATCAGCTTTATCCTGGGTCTTCCACAGGATATTGGCGCAGCTCTCAGGCGAAACCACGCTGAAATAGGCATCCTCAAGCATCCAGATCCTGTCAGCATGGCTAAGAGCCAGCGCTCCGCCGCTTCCACCTTCTCCTATAACAATGGACAGGATCGGAACCTTTAAATCAGACATCTCCGCAAGGCACTGTGCAATTGCCCTTCCCTGGCCTCTCTCCTCAGCGTCAATTCCGCAGTAAGCTCCTGCAGTATCCACAAAACACAGAACCGGCCGTCCGAACTTCTCCGCCTGCTTCATGAGACGGAGAGCCTTCCTGTATCCCTCAGGCATGGCACTTCCAAAGTTGTGCTCTATGCGCTCCTCTGTGTTCTTGCCCTTTTCTATTCCGATAACGGTTACAGCAATATCATCAATCCTGCCAATTCCGGCTATTACCGCTCTGTCCTCGCCGTACAGCCTGTCCCCATGGAATTCCACAAAGTCTTTTACCACAGACCCTATAAAATCTATGGAAGTTAGGCGGTTCTCCGATCTGGCAGCCCTGACTATCTCAATATCATTCATTTTCAAATATCACCTCTGCGCCTTAATATCCATGGAGCTTCAAAACCCTGTCAATATATTCCCTCTGCTCCTGCCTTGGCACTATTGCATCAATAAAGCCGCATTCCAGCACTCTCTCAGCCTTTTGAAAGCCCTCCGGAAGCTTCTGATTAAGCGTCTTCTCAATTACTCTCGGCCCCGCAAATCCAACCCTCGCATGTGGTTCTGACAATGTTATGTCCCCAAGCATGGCAAAAGAGGCATCGACGCCCCCTGTTGTCGGATTTGTAAGCAGCACAATGTATAGATTTCCCTGCTTGTCATGTCTTTTTACCGACGCAGAAATCTTGGACATCTGCATAAGGGAAATCATTCCCTCCTGCATCCTGGCTCCGCCGGAGACCGTAACTCCGATCACGGGAAGATGCTGCTCCGTAGCATATTCAAAGAGCCTTGTTATCTTTTCGCCCACAACGGCGCCCATAGACCCCATCATGAAATTGCCGTCCATGGCAAAGATACAGACTCTGCTTCCGCCGATTGTCGCCTCGCCGCAGATAACTCCCTCTGTCTCACGGCTCTTTTCCCTGGCTGCGGAGAGTTTCTCCTCATATCCCGGAAAATCCAGGACATTTTTGGATTCCATATCCCTGTCCATCTCAACAAAGCTTCTTTTATCCGTAAGCATCAGTATTCTTCTGCGGGCCCTCACCGGAAAGTAGTGTCCACACTCAGGACAGACAAAATTGTTCTTCCTGATCCTTGCCACCGACACCTGCCTCCCGCACTTCTTGCAGGTTATCCTCCTGCTCCTTGGCCTGTTTCCGGTATTTTCAAGCTCATTATTGGCTTTCAGAAATAAGCTCTTAAGTTCCATATCTTATAACACCTTCTGGCAGATTCCAGTATCATAGTTACCTATAACAAATCTGCCGTTTTCCATGAATTTCATGTGCATATCCCTGTTGTTGTCGACTCCAAGCAGCACAAACTCAGAGAGCGCGCTCTTCATCTTGCGGATCGCGCCGTCTCTGGTATCCGAGCACACGATGAGTTTACCCAGCATTGAGTCGTAGAAAGGCGTAATCTCATAGCTCTGATAAAGAGCTGAGTCGAACCTGACATCCACTCCGCCGGGAACGTGAAGAAGCTCAACCATGCCCGTTGCCGGTGTAAAATCCTTGGCATTTTCCGCACAGATCCTGCACTCAATGGCATGCTTTTTCCTGCTGATATCCTCCTGTTCAAAGGGAAGCTCAACTCCGGCGGCGGTTCTTATCTGCCATTCAACGATATCTATTCCGCAGACCATTTCGGTCACTGAATGTTCAACCTGTAATCTCGTGTTCATCTCCATAAAGTAGAATTTATCGCCCTTTACAAGGAATTCCACGGTTCCCACAGTCACATAGCCAACGGCCTTGACCAGCCTCTTTGCAGCCTCATACATCCTGCTACGCACATCTTCCGCCAAAAGAGGTGCAGGACACTCCTCAATAAGCTTCTGGTTCTTTCTCTGAACCGAGCAGTCCCTGTCACCCAAAATCAGGACTTTTCCCTTGGTATCCGCAATTATCTGAACCTCAACATGTTTAACATTTTCTAGGTATTTCTCCATGAAGACTGCGTCATCGGCAAAAGAGCTCCTGGCTTCCTTCTTAACCTGCTCAAAGGCCGAAATAAGCTCATTTTCATTTCTGACAACCCTGATACCTTTGCCACCACCTCCGGCTCTGGCCTTTAGGATTACCGGATAGCCGATGATCTCAGCATTTCTTATGGCATCATCATCGCCGGCAAGAATGTCACTTCCCGGTGTGACAGGAACGTCAGCACTCTTTGCGATCTCTCTTGCAACCTCTTTCTGCCCCATTTTGCGCATGATGTCTTCGCTGGGTCCTATGAGTACGATTCCGTTATCACTGCATTTCTTCGCAAATTCAGGATTTTCGGACAACATGCCGTATCCGGGATGTATAGCTTCGGCGCCGGTCTTTTTTGCCACAGTCAGGATGACGTCCATATTCAGATAGCTGTCTTTTACCATGGGACCGCCGATGCAATAGCTCTCATCAGCCATTTCCACGTGAAGAGCGCTCTTGTCGGCTTTGGAATAGACCGCAACCGTCTGGATTCCCATCTCTTTGCAGGCTCTTATCACGCGCACCGCAACTTCACCTCTGTTGGCAATCAGGATCTTAGAAAACATCTCAGTTCTCCTCCAATATGGCAAAAGAAAAATCGCCGCTCATACACTTTTTTCCATCAACCGTAAGTTCCCCGTGAAGCAGATACATGGGATGAGACTGACGAAGCAGCTTTGTATCGATCTGTATCCTGTCTCCGGGCTTTATCATTCCGCGAAACCTCACCTTATCAAGGCCCGTATAAACCGGTGTTGCTGCCTTATTCTTCATTTTGTCCGCGAACATGATACAGGCGGACTGAGCCATCATCTCGCACTGAATAACTCCGGGAACAATAGGATTTCCGGGGAAATGCCCCTGTAAAAAGAACTCGTCGCCCCTTACGGTGTAATAACCGGTAGCTGAGCCGTCTTCGCTGAGGTAAGCCTCATCAACAAGAAGCATCGGCTCTCTGTGGGGAAGAATATTTTTAATTTCTTCTCTGTCCATATCAGCCTCCTTACTCTATGACAAAAAGAAGCTGATCAAACTCCACAAGATCACCCTCACCGGCATGAACTTCCGCTACAGTGCCATCTACAGGAGCTTTTACTTCATTCATCATCTTCATGGCTTCCAAAGTGCACAGAACATCACCCTTTGAAACCTTATCACCCACTGCTATAGCTTTTTTATCCCCTACAGCACCGTAAAATACTCCAAGCAGGGGCGCTTTAACCTCTACACCTGCAATAGCTTTTTTTACGGTTGCCTGCTCCGGTCCCTTTGAAGGTAGTGGGGTTGGTACTGAAACCGGAACCGGTGCAGGACTTTGAGGGGGAGTTGTCTCTCTTTTGAGCTTTAATTTAAAGTCCCCCTCCTGAACATCAAGTTCAGTCAGGGAGAGCCTTTCAAATATTTCCTCATAGTCTTTTAACGAATTAGTCATTACTTTGCCTCATATCGTTTAAATGCAATACATGCGTTATGTCCGCCGAAACCCAGAGATGTGCTGATAGCATAATCAACCTGCACATTTGCTGCCTTGTTTACTGTGTAATCAAGGTCGCACTCCTCGTCTGCTTCCTTATAATTTATTGTCGGCGGGATTACGCCATCCTTCAGTGCAAGGACTGAAGCAATCGCTTCAACTGCACCTGTTGCGCCCATCATATGTCCTGTCATGGACTTGGTCGAGCTTATATGGATGTCATAAGCTCTTTTGCCAAATACAGCTTTGATGGCTTTGGTCTCCATGGCGTCATTTAAGTGTGTTCCCGTGCCGTGGGCATTTATGTAGATTTCCTCGTCATCGCCGATCTTTGCTTCATGTACGGCATTTTTGATTGCTCTGATCGCTCCGTCCCCCTCAGGATCCGGCGCTGTGATATGGTAGGCATCAGCGGTATTTCCGTAGCCCACAACCTCAGCAAGGATATCAGCTCCGCGCTTTTTGGCATGCTCATATTCCTCGAGAATAACTATTCCCGCTCCTTCGCCCATGACAAAACCGCCTCTTCTCTTATCGAACGGGAGACTTCCTTCCTCGGGGTTCTCTGAGAGATTCAGTGCCTGACAATTGATAAATCCTGCCATTGCCAGCTCATTGATGGAAGCCTCACTTCCGCCGGCAATTATGGCATCGGCATAACCGTGCTTGATGGCTCTGTAAGCCTCTCCCAGAGTGTGTGTTGATGTCGCACAGGCAGTGACTACAGGAAGTGTGGGGCCTTTTGCTCCAAACTTAATGGAAACCGCTCCTGCAGCCATGTTGCTGATCATCATCGGCACAAAGAACGGAGAAACCATGTCAGGTCCCTTGTCCCTTAACTTGTCCTGCTCACGGATCGTAGTATTGATTCCGCCGATACCCGAGCCTATATATACTCCGAAGCGCTCTTTATCAAGATCCGACTCAAGGATCCTGCTCTGCTCCACTGCCTGCTTGGCAGCTGCCATCGCGTACTGCATGAACAGGTCGGATTTTCTGATCTCCTGCATGCTGTCGTAATAGTCCTTCGGATTAAAATCCTTAACTTCCGCATCCAGGCTGACTTTAAGCCCCGATGCATCAAATCTCTTTATTTTGTCTACTCCGCATACCCCGTTCTTTAAATTGTTCCAAAAGGTATCCAGATCGTTTCCAACAGGCGAAATAACGCCCATTCCGGTCACAACTACTCTACACATACATTCCTCCATCGACCTTTATCACTTCTCCCGTGATATACTGTGACTCTTCTCCACCCAGGAAAAGCGCAAGGCGAGCCACATCCTCAGGGCTTCCGAGTTTGCCCATGGGGATCATTTTTTTCATCTCCTCAGTCTGAGCCTCGCTGAGCCCGGCAGTCATATCTGTGGTAATAAATCCCGGTGCAATCGCGTTACATCTTATGTTTTTCCTGCCGTATTCTCTGGCTACAGACTTGGTAAATCCAACAATACCGGCCTTTGACGCCGCGTAATTGGTCTGGCCCTTGTTGCCCATAAGTCCGACAACCGAGCTGATATTTATAATGCTTCCCTTGCGATTTCTTACAAAACTTCTGATAAAAGACCTTGTGACGAACATGCAGCCTTTGAGATTAACATCAATAACGTTGTCGATATCCATTACTCCAAGGCTCGGAAGCAGGTTGTCTTTGGTGATTCCTGCGTTGTTCACCAGGATGTCTACGGATCCGAAATCTGCAATTATCTCCTGAGCTGCGCTCTCTACCTGGTCAGGATCCTTGATATCGCATGTATAAAGTCTTGCTGTTACTCCAAGGTCTGTCAGCTCTTTTATCGTATCTATGGCAGCTTTGCTCTCTTTTGTTACAATGATCGCCACATCTGCTCCGTTTTTGGCAAATTCCAGGGCGATTGCTTTACCTATACCTCTGCTTCCGCCTGTTACAACAGCCTTTTTTCCATTAAGCATCTTTTCCAAGCTCCTCAATCACCTTATGTAATGTATCTATGTTATATACGTTATATATCCTAGCTCCCTCGACAGTTCTTTTGACAAATCCCGAAAGAGCTTTGCCCGGGCCACATTCTATGAAGGTGTCCACTCCGTCTCTGGCCATATTGTTCAGGGTTTCCTCCCACTTAACGCTGTTACATACCTGGTCGGAAATTGTGCTGATCATCTCCTCTTCATCGCTTGAATAAGGCTCTGCGGTCTTATTGGCATAAAGAGGTATCTCAGGCTGATTTAAGTTGTATACCTTTCCGCTTTTAAGCTCTTTTTTTAGGTTTTCTGCAGCACCTTCCATATAAGGTGTGTGGAATGCGCCGCCCACGGGAAGCTCTACAAATCGAACCTTAAGCTCTGTGAGCTTTTCCTTAAACTTCTCCATCCTGGATTTTTCACCGGATACAACAGTCTGTCCGGGACAGTTGAAATTAACCGGATAGACCTCATATTCTTTGCAAAGCTCTTTTAACTTATCATTGTCCATGCGCATTACAGCAAACATGCTTCCTGTGACAGCTTCTGCGGATTTCTGCATGAATTTGCCGCGTTTGCAGACGAGCTTGAATGCGTCCTGCTTGGTCAGAATTCCGGAAGCAGTAAGCGCAACGACTTCTCCAAGCGAAAATCCGGCCACGGCATCGGGCTTTATTCCATTCCTGATAAGAGCCAGCGCTCCCGCCAGATCTGCAAGAAACAGGCACGGCTGCGTATTTTCAGTCTTTTTCAACTCATCCTCTGAACCTGAAAACATCTGTGTAAGAGTTCCCGGGCGTATGGCCTCGGCAACTCCGTAAAAATCGTGCACCTCCGGTACACTTTCAAATAAATCCTTTGTCATGCCGGGATACTGACTTCCCTGACCGGCAAATAAAAACGCGATCTTTCCCATAAAAACTCCTCTTAGCTTCTTCCCATAAGGGCAAATGCATCCCTGCAGATACCGGTTATGATCTCCTCACAGGTGCCCTCGGAATTAACAAGGCCCGCAATCTGTCCGCACATGCAAGAACCGGTCTTCACATCACCTTCTATTGCAGCACGCCGGAGTGCACCGGCCCCCATCTTCTCCAGTTCATCGGGAGTGGTGGCAGGATCCAGCTCTTTTGCCTGAAAATCTCTTGTCATGCGGTTCTTCAGAGCCCTGACGGGATGTCCGAGACTCTTACCGGTGACGATTGTGTCCCTGTCCTTGGCCTTTAAGACCTTTTCCTTATAATTGGCGTGGACATTGCACTCCTTGGCAGTAAGGAACCTTGTTCCCATCTGCACTGCCTTTGCACCCAGCATAAATGCAGCAGCCATCCCTCTTCCATCTGCAATACCGCCCGCAGCGATAACCGGTATGTTTACTGCGTCAACAACCTGCGGAACAAGTGCCATGGTAGTCGTGTCACCAACGTGACCTCCTGACTCACAGCCCTCAGCCACAACCGCACTTGCTCCCATTCTCTCAACCATTACCGCAAGAGCAACACTGGCAACGACACAGATAACCTTAACGCCCGCTGCTTTGAGCTGTTCCATGTACCTGGCAGGGTTTCCGGCGCCTGTCGTTACTACTTTGATGCCCTCCTCACACACAACCTGCACTGCCTCATCGATATATGGACTCATGAGCATCAGATTTACTCCAAAAGTTTTATCAGTGAGGGTTTTGGCCTTTTTTATCTGTTCCCTAAGCTGCTCGCCGTTACTGTTCATCGCCGCGATAAGTCCGAGGCCTCCGGCGTTTGATACAGCAGCTGCCAGCTCTGCATCCGCTATCCAGGCCATTCCTCCCTGAATGACCGGATATTTGATTCCAAGCATCTCGCAAATCGGATTTGTACTCATTCCTGCTTCCTTTCAGGCAGCGTTGCTGCTTTCGATGAGTTCTACAAGCTTATCGATTGATGTGATCTCCTGTGAAAGCTCGATCTTACAGTCAAGCTCTTCCTGCATCTGCATTACAAGCTCCATGATGTCAAGAGAATCAAGACCGATCTCTGTAAAGCTTGCTGATGATGATACTTCAGCCTCATCCTTATCAAGATACTCAGCGATTATACGAATGATTGTTCCTTTTACGTCCTTCATTTTTCTTCTCCTTTTTCGTGAACAAAGTTGTTTTTTATCAATTCTTTGTTACAATAATCTTGGGGGTAACCCCCAAGTCAATAGCAATTTTTCGAATTTTTTGAGGTTTTTAATGACAACTTTTCCCGATTACAAAGACAACGAACAGGAATATTCACTCACCGTCAGCCAGTTTGCAAAACTATGTGGGACCACCAGAGATACCTTAAGACACTACTACGAGCAGGATATAATCAGGCCTAAGATCGACCCAAACAACGGCTATCACTACTATTCCGCCTCTCAGATCAGCTCTTTTTTCTTCATATCAACCATGAGACAGGCGGGCTGCAGCATTGCGGAGATCAGGGAAATCGTTCACGGTTCATCCAGAGAAGCCATCGAGAAGATTGCAAACTCCAAGGTCCTGGAGATGCAGAGGGAACTCTATCGAATCAATAAAAAGATCAGTGCCCTTCACCTTGGCATGTGGATCCTGGGCGAATTCGGCCGTCACAAGCAGGGAACGCCATTTTTGATGGATATGCCACCCTTAAGCGTCAGCAGAACGCTGATAAAAAACAAGGATTATGCCCACCACACAGCCGATATCGCCAAGGATATTTCTGCGCATCTGAGTAAATCCATCGACAAGGACTCTCTGTCCACCTTCCCCACAGGGGTTTCAATATCCTATGAGGATCTGATTAAAAAGCATTACGTATACAACAACATAATCAGCCTCTCTTTCCTTCCCGCCGACAACGATGAGACTTTTCCGACCGAAGGAACTCTGGCCGTATGCTGCCATCAGGACAATCAGGTAAAAGACTTTGAGAAGATATATCAGAAGATGGTTAATTACATAAAAAAGAACAGGCTAAAAGCCTGTTCCGATTTATACGTTGTAAGCCTCATCAACCTCTATGACAAGGAGAAAGAGCACACCTACTTCAAATATCTGTTTATTTATTGCCGCACCGACTGATTACCCCAAAAGAAATTTATCTTCCGGTATGACTTGTTTAGTCATACTCGAATATTCCCTGGACAGTATCGGATACATTCATTATGTTTTCATATGAAAGCACATCAACTCGGTTACATCCCCTTGCCTTGGGGTCAATGGCCTTTATCTGCTCACAGATTACTGTGCCCGACTCACCATTCTTACTCTATTTCGGCGCCAAGCTCTGTCGGCATATCCCCATTTCCAAGAAGATTAACTCTTGCAGAGATAAAAGAGCCTTCATCCAGTGAATAACTTCCTCTTCCAAAAAGGACTTCTTTATCAAGGCTCTTCTTATAAACAGTTATATTCTTTCCCTCTGAAAACTCAACGAAAAACGGCTCATCAGAGTCTTTTTCTCTCCAAAGTCCCTCAAAATCAGCTGCGTTCACAGATCTGTCGGCGTTTATGTAAGGAAACATATCTTCTACTCTCTCATCCTGCTGGGATGATATAGAGGCACTTTCTTTCGTATCTTCCACGCTTTCAGAAACTTTTGTTTCCCCGCATCCAGATAATAGTAACAAGGAAACAGCTCCTATCAGTAATGACAATCTTCTCATACTGCCTTTTTCCCCTTTTCATCAACAAGCAATCATGTGACTCCTAATATCATACACCTAAACCATCATTCCTAAAAAATTAAAAAATCTCCCGGCACTATATGAGTGTCGGGAGACTAGGTTAAAACTTAT